>OZ245887.1:300000-600000 GCA_965229545.1 Candidatus Megaera sp. | reverse complement strand
TATATTCCTCAGCAGTACAATAAGATGAGCATCTCATAATTAGTATTAAAATTATTTACTCCGGATTCTACGAGCCAGAATGAGTGTTGTCAAACTAATTTAGCCAATTAGGGTAATAACCCTTTTACACTTATAGCTATTCCAACCATAAATACATATAATATAATAACAAGTTGACCGGCTAAAAATCATATTTATAATTATAACATTAATTAGGTCATGGAGGTTTTAAATGCATTTAAATTTCGCTGTAAAAAAATCGATTGCTGAATCCAGTCTTTTAAGAGTTGCACTTGGAATAATTTTAATTTTTCTAGCCGCTCAAGTACAAATTCCTCTAGAACCAGTTCCCATAACACTACACACTGTCGGTGTCCTAATAATTGCTCTTTGCTATAATAAGAAAGAAGCTATACAGGCTATAATTGCATACGTGATACTCGGAGCAATAGGGGCACCTGTTTTTGCTGGTTTTTCTGCAGGATTACCAATATTATTTGGACCAACAGGTGGATATTTATTTGGTATGATTCTGTGTGTTTATGTAGTTACTACAATGAGAGAGAAATTCGCTGAAGATACAATTTTAAAATTAATACTGTATAGTATCACTGGCTCTGTTTGCGTGTTTATGATTGGTATACCTCAATTAGCACTACTTATAGGTTTAGAGAAAGCTATAGAATTTGGCTTATTACCATTTATTATTCCAGGAATAGTAAAAGCCCTCTTTACCGCAGCTTCCGTTAATCTGCTAAAACGAAATATTAAGTGAAACAAGTAATAAAATTTTGCCCCCATCATTTTTTATGTACCCTTGGTTTTCAAGGCCATGGTTATTCTCTCGGTTTTGTAAAAAATTATAAAAAAATTGTCCAACGACTAACATCTGATGAAAACATACTGATTGAAGTAGTAGGCAATATGGATAGTATCTGTTTCGCCTGCCCTAATAAAGTAAATGAAAGTTTATGTACCACTCAAAGCAAGATTACTAAGTTAGATTCCAGGCACCAACAAATACTTGGTCTTAAAATCGGTGAAATATTGAGCTGGAAAGAAGCAAAGATAAAAATTAAAAAATATATGACAGTTGAGAAATTTGAGTATAGTTGCGATGGCTGTTCCTGGAAAGAATATGGGATTTGCCAAAAAGCTCTAGAAACCCTGCTGAAGGGAGATTATAATTTTTAGTTATATCAAGCGTAATAAAAATATGAAAAGATACTTATTGCTATTAGTTTTTTTATCCATAAATTTAATTTCGTCCTGCTCGCCGATACCAAGTTCCCTCAACTCCTCAATATTAAAGAAAGCAGAAGAGCTCCCTAAAACCGGTACACTTAAACAAAAAAAAGGATATGTATACCTTAGCTATAGATAGCCAATATATCCATTCTTTATACCCTATTATACAAAATTTTGATAATAAATCTCAAAAGCCTCCTTATTTCCGTAAAGCTGATCCCATAGGCTTGCATGTTAGCGTAATGTATGAGAAAGAAGCGGAGAATTTAAATATTGAAGAAGTAAATAGAAGCTTTAATTTTACGCTAAATAAATTAAAACTGGTTGAATCTAAGGGTAAATCCTATTACGTACTGGAAATAGAAAGCCCTGAGTTAGAAAAACTTAGGCTAAAATATGGATTAACAAAATTACTGAATGGTTTTAAATTTCATATTACCGTTGCTATAAAAGAACTACAATAGTCTTAGTAAACATATGTTTAATAAATCTGATATTTTTTTCCATATAATACTTGACTGTTTTAGTTGACTAAGTTAGTTTTTAGAGGTTAGGATTTCAGTGTTTTATAGGATTAGATAGGATAATTATTATATGATGCTCACGACCAAAAGTAGATATGCAGTTATGGCAATAGTAGAGGTTGCATCTAGTCAGTCAGCGAAGCCAATAAAACTAGCCGATATTTCTAATAAGCAAACTATCCCTTTAAATTATTTGGAACAAATTTTTTTAAAGCTAAAAAAAGCTAACATAGTTAAATCAGTTAAAGGCCCTGGCGGCGGATACTGTTTAAATATTCCTTCAGAATCTCTTAATATTATAGAGATTATAGATGCAGTTGAGGAAAATACTAAAATGACTCGTTGTTCGGTAGATAAGACCTGCCGGAAAAATGGTGCTAAGTGCATGACGCATGATTTATGGAAAGGCCTTGGTAATCAGATTCGTAGTTATTTTTTATCTATTTCGGTAGCAGATGTTATGGCAGGAGAAATAGATTTTAGATTAGTTAAAGAGTAGTTATATGATTTACCTTGATCATAATTCCACTACTAATCTTCTAGAAGATGCCAAAAATGCAATGGTGCATGCACTTGCAAAGCCTTTTAACCCTTCAGCTATACATGGGTTTGGTAGGGAAGGAAAGAAAATAATTGAACAAGCCCGGAGGCAAATAGCCGGCCTTAGCGGAATTCTTAATTATTTTCGCAATTATTATATTACTTTTACTGCCTCTGGAACAGAAGCAAATAACTTGATAATATCTAATTTTAATAACGGAGAAGTTTTTGTTTCTGCAATCGAACATGCATCTATTTTGGTTCATATAAAATTTGGAAATAATATCCAGATAATTTCGGTTGATGAAAACGGTATAGTTAACTTAGAAGAGTTAAAGAACAAACTCTCTAGTAGCTTAGCAGAAAGGAAATTGATTTCTATAATATTTGCCCACAATGAAACTGGAGTAATTCAAGATATTAAGCAAATCGCAAAGATAGCTCATGACCATGGAGCACTGATCCATAGCGACTGCGTTCAGGCATTTGGTAAAATACCAGTAAATTTGGCTGAGTTAGATATTGACTTTGCAACGATTTCTGCCCATAAAATCGGCGGGCCAGTAGGTGCTGGTGCTCTAATTAGAAAAGCGAAGTACCATTTAGTTCCTCACATTATTGGCGGTGGACAAGAAATGGGACTTCGCTCCGGCACTGAAAATGTCGCTGCTATTTCGGGTTTCGGCGTAGCTGCAGAAATTGCAAGCAAGGAACTAGAATCAAGGTATAAACACGTAAAGGAGCTACGGGATTATTTAGAAAAAGAACTAGTAAAAATTTTACCCCAAATTAAAATTGTAAATCAACAATCAGAGCGCTTACCAAATACTAGCTTAATCATTAATTTGGGTAAAAAGGCTGAAACACAAATTATTGCTTTAGACCTAAAAAATATTGCTATAAGTTCGGGAGCAGCCTGTTCTTCGGGAAAAATAGGTTCATCAAAAACTCTAGAGGCAATGGGTTTTAGCGAAGAAGAAAGGAATTCTGCAATTAGAATCTCTCTTGGATACACCACAACAAAACAAGATATAGATAAATTTTTAAGAATATACAGAGAAATAAACAGTTAACATAGATATGGGAAAAATAGAAGATTTAAAACAAGAATTAGTTAGTAAAAATTGCCGATTCCCGATTTATCTCGATAATCAAGCAACAACTCAGGTAGACCCGCGAGTAATTGAAGCCATGATGCCTTATTTAATTTCTGATTTCGGCAATCCCCATTCAAGGAGTCATCCTTATGGCTGGGAAGCAGAAGAAGCTTGTAATATCGCCAGAAAACAAGTTGCGGATTTAATTGGGGCCCAAGAAAAGGAAATAATTTTTACTTCTGGTGCGACAGAATCAAATAACCTTGCCCTAAAAGGAATTGCAAAATTTTATGGAGAAAAAAAGAAACATATTATCACTCTTGTTACCGAACATAAATGTATTTTAGATAGTTGTAGGCATCTTGAGCAGGAAGGTTTCTCGGTTAGCTATTTACCGGTTATGGCAAATGGTATTGTTGATCTTGAGGTCTTAGAAAATGCAATTACTGAGCAAACTATCCTAGTTTCCATAATGGCAGTAAATAACGAGATTGGGGTAATCCAGCCTTTGAAAGAAATAGGCCAGATTTGCCGTAAATATAATGTATTTTTTCATTCTGATATAGCCCAGGCTTTTGGGAAAATTCCTATCAATGTAAATGAGCTGAATATTGATCTAGCTAGCATTTCAGGACATAAAATTTATGGCCCAAAAGGTGTTGGTGCTTTATACTTACGCAAAAAACCAAGAGTTCGCCTTGTCCCTATATTTAATGGTGGCGGCCAGGAACGTGGACTTCGTTCCGGTACCCTTGCTCCATTTTTAGTAGTCGGTCTTGGTAAAGCCGCAGAACTTGCCTCTAGCGAGATGGACAAGGACTATAGGCATGTAAAAAAACTGTTTGATAAATTCTTAAGCAGAATTACCTCAGAAGCAAAAGAAATATATTTAAATGGTGATAAAGATAACAGATATCCTGGTAATTTAAACTTGAGTTTTGCCTATATTGAGGGGGAATCAATGATATTAGCGATTAAGGACTTGGCAGTTTCTTCAGGATCAGCCTGTACTTCTAGCTCGCTTGAGCCGTCTTACGTCCTTAGAGCACTTGGAGTAGATGAAGCTTTAGCTCACACTTCCCTTCGCTTTGGTTTTGGACGTTTTACTAAAGAAGAGGAAATTGATTACGCAATAGAATTATTGCTATCGAAGATAAATAAATTAAGAGAGCTAAGTCCTTTATGGGAAATGGCAGAAGAGGGAATTAATATTAATGAAATTAAATGGGCAACTCATTAAAAATAAAGTTGGAGTGGTATAATTATGGCATATAGTAAAGAAGTAATCGACCATTACGAGAATCCACGAAATGTAGGAGTTCTTGATAAAAAAGATAAGTCAGTTGGCACAGGACTTGTAGGAGCTCCGGCTTGTGGAGACGTCCTAAAATTACAGATTAAAGTTAATGAAGAAGGGACTATTACTGACGCTAAGTTTAAAGCTTTTGGTTGTGGCTCAGCTATTGCTTCTAGTTCTCTTGTTAGTGAATGGGTAAAAGGAAAAAAGCTTGATGAAGCAATGGGGATAAAAAACACCGAGATAGCTAAGCATTTGTCTCTTCCTCCGGTAAAATTACACTGTTCTTTGCTTGCGGAAGATGCTATTAAGGCAGCAGTAAATGATTATAAGCAAAAGCAAAAGTAACTGCTATGAAAGCTGTTGTGCAAAACAATCCCATTCAAAAAAAACAAATAATGTCTCTAACTGAAAGGGCTATTGCTCAAGTAAAATATTTGCTTGAGCAAAGAGGAAAGCCATCCGTAGGAATAAGAATCGGGGTTAAATCCGGCGGTTGTTCAGGCTTGAAATATTTTGTAGAATATGCCGATGAAAAAAGCAAATATGATGAGGTAATCCAGAATCAAGAGGTAACTATTTTAATAGACCCCAAAGCTGTTATGTACCTTCTTGGTACCCAAATGGATTATGTTAGTGAAAAATTTAAGTCCGGCTTTACTTTTTCCAATCCTAACGAGAAAGGGAAATGCGGCTGCGGAAGTTCATTTAATGTCTAATAACTTTCCATCAATAGCGAAATTAGCGGCTAAACATAGAATCGCTCCTTTAAAAAAACTGGGTCAGAATTTTATATTCGATGAAACCCTATGTGATAAAATTGTAAAAGCAAGCGGCTTGCAGGATGGCGGTGTTGCCCTGGAGATAGGCCCTGGTCCAGCCAGCTTGACTCGCTCTATTTTAAAGACTTCATCCGGAAGACTAACAGTTATCGAAATGGATGCAAGGTGCATACCCCTGCTTGAGGAAATAAAAACTGTTTATCCAAACCTCATTATAAAGCAAGCTGATGCCCTAAAAGTAAATTTATCGGAACTAGTAACTGATAAAAAACTAACCATAATTTCTAATTTGCCTTATAATATCGGTAGCGTTTTGTTAACATCATGGTTACTCCAGTCTAAAAAAATAAACAGCATGACCTTAATGCTACAAAAAGAGGTAGTAGATAGGATTATCGCTAAACCTGCCATCAAATCTTACGGTAGATTATCTGTTATTTGCCAAATTGTCTGTAAAATAACAAAATGCTTTGATGTTAGTCCTAAAGCTTTCTACCCTGAACCAAAAATCTGGTCTAGTGTAGTAAGACTTGAACCTAAAGAAAATGCCCCTAACCTGCAATTGTTAACAAAAATTGAACAAATTACAAATCTTGCCTTTTCGGGCCGAAGAAAAATGATTAAGTCTTCTTTAAAAACCTTATCTCCAGATATTAGTATTATATTAGAGAAATTATCCCTTAAGGAATCTCTACGTGCAGAAGATCTCTCGCCAGATGATTATTTAGCTTTAGCTAAAGTAATTTTAGAGTCTGTCATATAGTTTGTGTAAGTTGCAAAAGGATATAGCAGAAGATACTATAAAAAAGCAACTTAAATACAGAGGAAAAAATGGCTAAAAAATTAGCAGAAAAAGAAGTAGATATAAATACTAAATTAGTCGAAGAATTACTATCAAAAGCAGATCCATCTGAATTATTTGGTCGCGGGTGGATTATTTAATAAACTTAAAAAGCAAATAGTAGAGAGAATTCTTGAAAGTGAATTAGCACACGATCTAGGCTATTCTAAACATAGTAAGATAATCAAGAGCGATAATAATCGTCGCAACGGCAGTTATGAAAAAACGATTATAGATGATGACGGTCATCAGATTACCGTAGATGTTTCGAGGGACAGGGAAGGAGAATTTGAACCTCAATTGATTCCTGAAGGAGTTAGGAGATTTAGTGGTTTTGATGATAAAGTGATTTTACTATATGCAAGAGGGATGACTGTCAGTGAGATACATAGCCATTTAGAGGAGATATACCAGACCAATATTTCCAAGGACCTTATATCAACTGTCACTGACGGAGTAATAGAAGAAGTTACTACATGGCAAAACAGGTCCCTAGACGATATATATCCAATATTATATTTGGATTGCATACACGTTAAAGCAAGGGATAATCGTACAGTAATTAACAAAGCGGTATATCTTGCAATAGGTGTTAACATGGAAGGGAAAAAGGAATTACTGGGGATCTGGGTCGGTAAAAATGAAGGTTCCAAGTTTTGGATGCAGGTTGTAACTGAGCTAAAGAACAGAGGGATAAAACAGATATATGTAGCATGCGTTGATGGATTAAAAGGCTTTCCTGAAGCCATAAATAGCATTTATCCTAATACGATTGTACAACTCTGTATAGTACATATGGCGAGGAATTCTGTAAAATATGTTTCTTATAAGGATTTAAAAGCGGTCACAGCGGATCTTAAAAGGATTTACACTGCAAACAGCGAAGAAATAGGATATCTGGAGCTAAAATCGTTTGCTGCTAAATGGGATAATAAATATCCTGTGATCTCTGATATTTGGCAAAGGAATTGGAACGGGATTATTCCTCTTTTTGCTTTTCCTGATGAGATTAGGCGGGTAATTTATACTACCAATGCGATAGAATCGATAAATCGTCAAATCAGAAAAATCATCAACAATAAAGGGGTTTTTCCAGATGATAAGTCTATTTTAAAAATCGTATTTTTGGCTCTAAAAAATGCTGCCAAAAAATGGACCATGCCAATTAAAAATTGGTCTTTGGCATTGAATCAATTTGAAATTTTATGCGGGGATTTTAGGCATGATTTACTGGAATTAAAAATACAAACTATATTGTCAAGCCAGACTCCAAGCCAGACTACTAACTTCAACCTGACGACCCTAAGAATTGCTTCAGCCCCTACTTGCGATTCCCACACCCACTACTAACTGTAATAAGGTGTCAGTTGATCCTGAACCTATTACAGTATTGTATATCGACATAATAAAAAACGGCATAGCCAAGGACAAAAGATTGATAACTACGCTAGTTAAAATAATTTCATTAATAATTGGTCGAAACCTCGCAAAAATGATTCGAAACCAAGTTAAACCTGCTGACTTTTTAGTTTGATTCTCATCTTCTATTTTCTCTAGATTATTTTTTTCAAAAAATAATCATCTCCTAGAAATTCTTTTTTAGCTTTAAACTCTACAATTTGTTTTTTTCGTGCATGGAAAGCTGAAAAATATCCTTCTTTTTTTGTTATTACTCCGGCCTTTAAATATTAAACTAACATTAGAGAAATGATATAATGATATTGTATCAAGAGTAATAACAAAATGTCTAATAAAAAATTATCACCAAGCGATCTCAAGATATTAAGAAAGAAAGCAGTGGAAGCAATAGTTATACATGGAATAAGCAAGAAACAAGCATCTATTACCTTTGGGTTTTCTAGGAGTTCTATATGGAAATATCTTAAAGAGTACAAAATTTATAAGGAAGAAAGCTTTCGCTATAAGAAGCTAGGAGTAAAGGTAGGAACAGGATCTAAAATCAGTAAAAATCAAGAAGAGGAATTAAAATCTAAAATTTTATCACATACACCTGATGAATTGGGAATGGATTATACGTTATGGAATAGTAAAGTGGTACAAGAATATATAGAATCCAATTACCTTTATCAGTATAACAGGCGTTCTATAAGAAAAATTATGAATAGATTGGGTTTTACGTCTCAAAAACCAATTAAATCAGCCTATCAACGTAATCCAGAGAAGATAAAAGAATGGTTAACAGTCACATATCCAGAAATCAAGTCTCGTGCAATGAAAGAAAGTGCTAGAATTTATTGGGGAGATGAAATGGGGATACAATCAACAGATAATCGAGGTAAAACATATGGTCTTAAAGGCAAGACCCCAGCAATCAAGAGAAGTGGCTCAAGATTTAAATGTAATATGCTAGCTGCTATTAGTCCGCAAGGGTTTATGAACTGGATGGTATTTGAAGATAATTTTACCAGCAAAAAGTGTATTGAATTTTTAGGTAGACTGATCAGACAAATTAAGCAGAAAATATTTTTGATATTAGATAATCATAGAGTGCATCACAGTAAAAAGGTAAAAGCTTATGTAGAAAGACATAAGGACAAGCTAGAATTGTTTTATTTACCATCATATTGTCCTGATATGAATCCACAAGAACTTGTAAACCAAGATGTCAAAGCTAACTCCAATAATTTTCGAGTACTAAAATCAGTAAAAGATTTAACAATTAATGTACGGTCCTATTTAACACAAATTCAGTTTAATGGTATAAAAATTCAAAATTATTTTTAAAAGAAAGAAATAGCTTATGCTACTATATAATGTTCAATATTTAAAGGCCAGAATAATAAAATTACAAGAGGAGAAGCATTTAACTTATGCGGTATATAAAGGCATGGAAATAGTCTCTCATCAATTTCATTGATATTAATAACCATGGTATGACTGGCAAAGCCTAGATTAGCCATAGTATTTACAATATCCAGCAAATCTATGTTTCTATTTCTTACATATAGCAATGAATCGAAAAGGTTTTTTGCATTTCCATCCCATTTCAACGAAGAAAGTAGTATAGCAAGGGAACTTGCAAAAAGGTGGCTGTCCTCCGATAAATTAGGAACTAAATTGTGCATTTCAAATAATGCCATTAATTCATCAATTTTATCAGTATCAATAAAATTTAATTTTCCCCCTTCTGCTAGATCTGCAAGAGGGATATTAGTTTTCATATTTTTAACTCTTTATAAGGTTTTAAATCATAAGCTCTACTATCTTTTGAGTTTATTTCAGTTAATTTTCCGTCTTTTAAAAGGTATTCTCTATCTACAAGCAAATTGATATTGTGGTCTTCTGTTACTATAATTGTAGTAGTCTGATTATTAATTAAATGGAGGAATTTAATTAATAAATTATACCCTTCCTTATCTAAACCTCTGTCTGCATTATGAAATAATATTATTTTAGGTTTATGAATGAGAGCTCTTGCAATAGCTATTCTTTGTTTTATGCTAGGAGCAATAATATCAGCGATTCCATCACTAACCTTTGTATCATATCCTTTAGGCAGAAGAGCAATTTCTTTATCTAGATTGAGCATTTTAGCTATTTCTAATGCCTCATGTTCCATATTTTCATCGAAAGCAGTGAGGTTTTCCAAAATAGTTCCTTGAAAAATGACATTATTGGAGGAGATGTATCCAATATATTTAACTAATTCTTCGGACTGATAATCACTAGGAGGAATACCATTTACGAATATTCTGCCACCAGTTGGTTTTAAAATACCTGCAATTAAACGCATTAAAGTTGCTTTTCCTGCGTTATTATCTCCTCTAATGCCGATAGTATCAGGAATTTTTAGATCTAAATTAATATTTTTAAAGACCATTTTTTCTCCATAACCGAAAGATACATTCTCTAGTTTTATCGCACCGATTTCCTTATATTCTTTAGGATCTATTTGACGGCGTTCTATTTGTTCAATAGAAAACATTTTTGTAGCTTGGTTGGTGGCTATTCTATATTCTTGAAACTGTGTCCAAAGAAATAAAGTCTTTTGTATTGGCTGCATTAACATTCCCGCAAGTAATACAGTTGCAACCAGGGCACCACTGGTAAAGTCTCCATTAATTACCATGGGGGCTCCAAAAGCTACCACTGATACAACCATTAATTCATTAAATAATATACCAAAAGTATAACCTTCCGTACTTATTAAGGCAGTTTTATAGTTATGGAGGCTAGACTCTTCTTCGAGCCTTGCATAACGTCTGGTAAAAATTGCTTCTAGGCCTAAGGATTTAATAGTATGAATGCCTTGCAAGGCTTCAACAATAAAATTATATCTTTTATCATCTACACCTCCCTGGCTTAGCAGAGCCTGTTTTAATTTATTACCTATGAACTAGGTAACGATGATCGTAAAAATAGCGATTAATGTTATTGGTACTATAACGAGTTTGCCGGTTAAATACGAAATCAACACTAAGAAGGTAAAGGTAAAAGGTATATCAACTACGTTAATTAGTGTTTGGCCGCTATAAAAATCTCGCAGTTTGGAAAAGGTATTAAGATTTTGTATTTGCTGTCCAGGTCCTTCTTTCTTGAGTTTGACCGGATTAGTGTTGTGCGCCAGGGGGTATACTAGGCCAGTAAAAAAGAATCTGCGCCAAGCATACTAGTCCACCCCTGCGCCAGGTGAGAAGTCCACTTTCAAAAGAAAAGAACAATGCTAATTTAGTTAATTTATTTGTTAACTAAATTAGAGTTTAAATTAAATTGAATGAGGAAATATAGTATGTCAACAATTAGAGAAGTGCTGTACCAGCACATCAAAGGTAACAGCCAAAGACAGATAGCCAGATCATTTGATCTATCGAGGGATACAATAAGAAAATATATTGAGTTAGCAAGACAAGAAAATCTCAGTATTTTAGCTAGTGATTCTGAATTAAACAGGATAGCAATCAAGGTTGAAGAAAAATTATATAAGAACGAACCTATACAGAAAGCATCTGCGATGATAATGCTTGCAGAATATAATGAGGCAATAGGGAACTGGCTAAAACAAAGAAGTATAACCCACACCAAAATTCGGCGTTTACTATTATCAGAAGGTGTGAAAGTAAGTAATCGGAGTATTAACCGATATATTCAAAAAGCTTTTCCTAAGCTACCCAAGAGTACTATTCATATAAAGACTGAACCGGGTCAAGAAGCTCAGGTAGATTTTGGTTATATTGGCAAGATTCAGGATGTTAATGGTAAAAATAGAAAACTTTATGCTTTTGTAATGACTCTGTCCCATAATCGTTATCGTTACGTAGAGTTTGCTTTTTCACAGGACCAAGTTAGTTGGGCTCAGCTCCATGTAAATGCTTTCAACTTTTTTGGTGGTGTACCCAGTAGAGTAATATTGGATAATTTAAAAGCCGGGGTCATTAAACCTGATATTTATGACCATACTTTAAATGAGACTTATTCAGAATTATCAAGGTTTTATGGTTTTACAATAGATCCAACTAAAGTTTTTAAGCCGGAGCATAAAGGCAAAGTGGAGCGCTCTATTAGGATAGTTAGAGAACAACTTATAGCCGGTAAATCATATAGCAATATTATAGAGGCTAATATTGAAGCGATCAAGTGGTGTAAAAATGAAATATCACATAGAATATTACTCTGGCCTTTAAATATTGAACATTATATAGTAGCATAAGCTATTTCTTTCTTTTTCAAATAATTTTGAATTTTTATACCATTAAACTGAATTTGTGTTAAATAGGACCGTACATTAATTGTTAAATCTTTTACTGATTTTAGTACTCGAAAATTATTGGAGTTAGCTTTGACATCTTGGTTTACAAGTTCTTGTGGATTCATATCAGGACAATATGATGGTAAATAAAACAATTCTAGCTTGTCCTTATGTCTTTCTACATAAGCTTTTACCTTTTTACTGTGATGCACTCTATGATTATCTAATATCAAAAATATTTTCTGCTTAATTTGTCTGATCAGTCTACCTAAAAATTCAATACACTTTTTGCTGGTAAAATTATCTTCAAATACCATCCAGTTCATAAACCCTTGCGGACTAATAGCAGCTAGCATATTACATTTAAATCTTGAGCCACTTCTCTTGATTGCTGGGGTCTTGCCTTTAAGAGCATATGTTTTACCTCGATTATCTGTTGATTGTATCCCCATTTCATCTCCCCAATAAATTCTAGCACTTTCTTTCATTGCACGAGACTTGATTTCTGGATATGTGACTGTTAACCATTCTTTTATCTTCTCTGGATTACGTTGATAGGCTGATTTAATTGGTTTTTGAGACGTAAAACCCAATCTATTCATAATTTTTCTTATAGAACGCCTGTTATACTGATAAAGGTAATTGGATTCTATATATTCTTGTACCACTTTACTATTCCATAACGTATAATCCATTCCCAATTCATCAGGTGTATGTGATAAAATTTTAGATTTTAATTCCTCTTCTTGATTTTTACTGATTTTAGATCCTGTTCCTACCTTTACTCCTCGCTTCTTATAGCGAAAGCTTTCTTCCTTATAAATTTTGTACTCTTTAAGATATTTCCATATAGAACTCCTAGAAAACCCAAAGGTAATAGATGCTTGTTTCTTGCTTATTCCATGTATAACTATTGCTTCCACTGCTTTCTTTCTTAATATCTTGAGATCGCTTGGTGATAATTTTTTATTAGACATTTTGTTATTACTCTTGATACAATACCATTGTATCATTTCTCTAATATTAGTTCAATATTTGAAGGCTGGAGTAATAATATGCTAGCTGCTATTAGTCCGCAAGGGTTTATGAACTGGATGGTATTTGAAGATAATTTTACCAGCAAAAAGTGTATTGAATTTTTAGGTAGACTTATCAGACAAATTAAGCAGAAAATATTTTTGATATTAGATAATCATAGAGTGCATCACAGTAAAAAGGTAAAAGCTTATGTAGAAAGACATAAGGACAAGCTAGAATTGTTTTATTTACCATCATATTGTCCTGATATGAATCCACAAGAACTTGTAAACCAAGATGTCAAAGCTAACTCCAATAATTTTCGAGTACTAAAATCAGTAAAAGATTTAACAATTAATGTACGGTCCTATTTAACACAAATTCAGTTTAATGGTATAAAAATTCAAAATTATTTTAAAAAGAAAGAAATAGCTTATGCTACTATATAATGTTCAATATTTAAAGGCCAGAGTAATATGTACTACAACAGGATCAAAGCCAATTGATACATTTTTATTGGAAGAAAAGGAATGTTTACTTCCTATACCGTCAGGTATTTTTGATATGCCGATTTGGACTACCTGCACAGTACAAAAAGATCACCATTTTATGGTCAAAGGTAATTTTTATTCGGTGCCAACAAAATATATCGGGGAAGAGGTTAGTATTCGTATTGGGCTAAAGACCGTTACAGCCTATTATAAACACCAGATCATAAAAACCCATCCGAGGAATTATAATAAAGGTCAATGGATTACCGACGAAAAAGATTACCCAAAATCTGCTTTATATTATTTAGAGAATAATCCTGAGAAATGTTTAAGTTGTGCTAAAGGCATAGGTAATTCTACATACCAGGTAATAAGCAGAATTCTTGCATCAGGCGGTAGAATATCACTACGTAAAGTTCAAGGTATTTTAAGATTATCGCAGACATACGGTAATGACAGACTAGAAGCTGCATGTTTGCGAGCTGTGTCTTATGATAATTATACTTATGAGGCTATATCCAATATTTTAAAAAATAAACTGGATCAGTACTCTATTCCTAATATTGAAGGCGGCAAAGTGAAGAATATTAAGGCTAATGCTTAAATATAGCTCTGATATGGAGGCTAATTATGCCTAACTTGCAACTCGATAATTTGGTACAACAACTTAAGTTATCTGGAATATCTGATAGTTTGGATAGCAAGGCTAAGGCAAGCCAGAGACGCTGCAATGCCATATGAAGAACTGCTTTTTAATGCTATTCCAAGATGAGGTGGATAATAGAGATCAAAGCTCTCTGCAAAGAAGAGTTGTCCAAGCAAAATTTGAAGAAACAAAAACATTTGAAGGGTTTGATTTAAAACGATATTCACTCAAAATTAGACATGCAATTAATGACTTAATGACTGCAAAATTTATCAAAGAAAAGAACCATGTAATCATTATGGGGCCGGTAGGTACTGGTAAAACGCACTTATCTCAAGCTCTTGGAATGTTAGCTTGCCAGCGCAATAAAAAGGTAAAGTTTATAAGGAGCAACGAACTACTCAATGAATTTTATCGCTCTAGAGCCGATTTTACTTATGATGTCATTTTTAAGCGATACACAAAAGTTGATTTATTGATTTTAGATGACTTCGGCTTAAAAACTTTGTCAGCAGAACAATCATCTGACTTATATGATTTAATAGCGGCCGTGCATATAAATGCTAGTCTGATCATTACCACAAATAGGAAAATTGAAACATGGGCAGAAATATTTTTTGATCCTGTTATGGCTAACGCTGCTTTGGATAGAATAGTTAATAATTCGTATAGAGTAGTATTAGAGGGTGATTCTTACCGAAAAAATTTTACGCCAAAATTTAAAATGGAGGATGACAATATGATACAAAAAAGTTAGTATAAAGTGGACTTCTCATCTGGCGCAAGGGGTGAACTAAAATACCTGGCGCACAACAATCACCCCTTGAAAGCCACTTATCTTATCTAAAATAATAAAAAATTCGATAATTGCGTGGTTTTTATTAAAAAAATAGTATTTAAGCTTAAAGCTTTTCCTTATTTACTAAATTGTGGGTTGTTCAAAAAAAGATAATAAATAATAGTAATCTTATCAGTTATCATGGGGGCTCGACTTCCTTATTAACTGTATCTTTGAAGTCGTGTAGTAAGATTTATAATTACAGAAACACTAGCCATAAAGGAAATAATGACCAAAATTAGTGCTTCTGTTTTTATCCTAGTCTAACGTTTAGGTACTAGTATAGATGCGAATTCAGTATTTCTATTTTATGGAAGTCCTTCTAGTTCAATACACCGCTTTCAGTAATTATGCTCTTTTTACTAACTCTATTTCTGCTGTTCTCCGTTTCTGTTCTGGCCTCAGCAAAGCAATTTGATTTTTTAGCCTAGCCAAACCTTTGGGAAACTGCGGTATCACAGTAATTTTCTTTAGGATTTACACTTTGGCTAATACACTGCCTAATTTAAAGTGCTTACATTTAATTGGCAACTATTGCTTTTAAGTTCTAATAAATTATCAGGAAGTTTGGCCTTAAGCCTATAAAGGTGGGTATCAACAGTCGAGGACTCAGTGTTTTCATGATACCTCCAGACATTTTTTAAAAGAAATTCTTTTTCAATTTTAAACTCCGTACTAAGTAACATAGATTTAAAAATGTTATTTTCTTTTGCCGTTAATTTAATCGATTTTTCTTGGGAATTAATTACATGTAATTTCTCGTTATAAATAAAATCCTTATTAATTACACAAAAAATATCATCGCTATTATTTACATCGTGTATTATTTTTAATAAACTGTTCAACCTAAATGGCTTAGAAATGTTTATTTCATCTCTTGAATATTTATTTTTACTCGTTAAATTCACAATAGCCTTAATTCTATAATACCAGCTATTATCTATAGGGAAATCGCTTAGGTCTATTATTAATAAATTGATTTTATTATGGGAATGAACAAGTGTCTGGTAATTGCTATATGCATAAAAAAAGTCAGCATTTAATAAATTACCTTTTATTGAATCTACAAGCACATGGCTCCTGGTAAACAAAACTACTTCTTTACCCCCCGCCAACTTTGCTTCAATCATTTATTTCTACTAACGCTCTTGGCATTTTGACCTTTTTGAACCCAGTATCCTTCACTAGGCAATAGATCTGAAGCGACAGCCCCTCTATCATCAAATACAAAACAATCTCCTTTCCAGGTACCATTTTTATTTTTGGTATCTTCAAGATATTGCAAAATCCCTCCTTTAAGATGATACACCTCATCATAACCAAGAGCCCTCATGTAAGCAGTAGATTTTTCACATCTAATACCTCCAGTGCAGAACATGGCTATCTTTTTATTTTTGAACAACTCGGGATTATTTTTAGCCCACTGTGGAAATTCTCTAAAACTTTCAGTATGTGGATCTAAGGCCCCTTCAAAGGTACCGGCTTTTATTTCATAACTGTTTCTGGTGTCTACTGCTATTACATCACTTCTTTTAATAAAACTATCCCAATTACTTGTTTCAATGTACTCCCCTTTTAACCTTTCTACATCAATTTCTCCTGCTTTCATGGAAACAATTTCATTTTTTAGTTTCACTTTGATTTTAGAAAATGGCTGGATGTTACAATAGTTTAATTTTATGCTAATATCTCTCGGATTAGTAAGCTCTTTTAACTCTTTAATAACTAGATGTAGATGAGCTTCTGTAGTAGAAGATATAGAGCCGTTAAAACCTTCCTTTGCAAGGATAATAGTACCTCTTACATATTTTTTCTTGGTAATTAACAGAATCTTGGGAAGCAAGGTCTCGGGTTCGGGAATATTTACAAAACTATAAAAACTAAGGACGGCTACAGAATCAGTAGTGCCGCTTATGTCTACATGATTTGAATAGTTATCTGTCTTCTCCATATTAATTTTTCTAAATAGTTAATTACTTAATTGGGAATGTCATAAACATACTAAAATCCTTTCTTTTTACAAGTAAGATTGCATTTTTTTTATTATCAGATTTTAGTTTTTTATATATTGAATTAAATTGTCCTATATCATTTATGGGTTCCTGATTAATAGCAGGTACTATATCCCCTGCTCTCAATTGAATGGCTGGATCGTTAGTCTGAACTTCAACAACAAATAATCCATTAATATTTTTATCAAAATAGAATTTACTTTTAAATCATCCGTTAAATTAGCAAAAACAATTCCTGATTTTTCTAATAAATTTTTGTTATTAATATTTTTGGGAGATACTTCATTGTCTTCTTTTGTTTGATCATCTTCATTATCGATTACTTCAGAAATTTGAGCTTTAAGGTCAAGTGTTTTCCCATTCCGAATAATTGTTAATTTGACTTCTTCACCGATTTTAGCTTCAGCTACAAATAATTGTAGCTTCCTTGAATTTAGAACTTCTTGATCATTAAATCCAATTATTAGATCATCTCTTTGTAATCCTGCTTTATCTCCTGAACCTCCGATTTTAATATCTACGACTAATACTCCGTAGGTTTTATCAATATTTAGCGCTTCTGATAATTCTTTTGTATTTTCTTGAATAGCTATGTCTAGTTTCCCTCTGCTTATTTTCCCGCTTTTCTTTAACTGAGATACAATATTTTGGGCTTTATTAGATGGGATTGCAAATCCAATTCCTACATTCGTGCCACCACTTACTGCAGGAATAGAAGTATTAATGCCAATTACTTTCCCTTCCATATTAAACAACAGCCAGCCGGAGTTACCCGTATTTATTGCTGCATCGGTTTGCAGAAAATCATCTACCAATTCGTCCATACCAGAACCAAGATCTCTTCCTTTAGAAGAGATAATACCCGTAGTAACAGTGCCGCCAAAACCAAGAGAATTACCTATAGCAATTACTACATCCCCAACTCTAGCTTCATTAGAGTTACCAAAGGAAACAAATGGCAATTTTTTATCAGAATTAATTTTGATCAATGCTAAGTCTGTTTGTGGGTCTCTCCCTATAATTGCTGCTGGAAGTTCTGTATTATCAAATAATTTGACATGTATTTCATCAGAGCCAGCAATAACATGATAATTCGTTACTATAAGGCCGTTTTCTTCAATAATAAAGCCAGATCCAAGCGACATGGCTTGCAGATTTGGATATAAGTCAAATGCAAAAGGCATATTAAATTGTTTAAAAAAATCCTTGAACTCTTCAAAAGGTATTAGCTCTGGTAAAGGATTGCCTCTGGATTGTCTTTTTTTGTTGTATTTTATTGTATAAATATTTACTACGGCTGGCATTAAAGGTTCTACAATATCAGCAAAACTTGTTACTTGGACTTCTGGTTTGTTATTAGCCCAAGTAAGCTCTGCAAAAAGATTTGTGATTAACGCAATTAAAAGAAAAAACTTAATAAAATGCTGCCTCATACTCTATTTTCCTAATCTTAGATATTTAAAAAACTCAGAATCCGGAGAAAGAACAAATTGTGTATTTTCTTTTGTTAATGAGGTTCTATAAGTATTTAAGGAAGCATAAAACTTAAAGAACTCTGGATCTTTTGAATAAGCCTGGTTATAAAGCCGTGCGGCTTCTGCATCGCCTAGACCTTTAGTTTTTTGAGCATCCATGTAAGCATTAGCTAAAATTATCTTACTTTCTTTATCAGCTTTGGATCTTATTCTTGCTGCCTCTTCGTTTCCTTCTGCCCTAATCTGATTTGCTTCTTTTTCACGGTCAGTTTGCATGCGCATGTAAATTGCAGTACTATTTTCAGGCGGTAAATCCGCTTTTAGAATTCTGACGTCAATGACTTCAATACCAAAATTTTTTGCTTCCGAGTATGTTAAATCTCTTATCTGTAGCATTAAATTTGCCCTTTTATCAGTAAGAAGGGTATTTAACGGGAACTTACCAATTACGGTACGCATTGCCGATTCTAGAATCCTGTTAAGTCGTAGTTGAGCTCCTTGATAATTATGTACTGTTTTAATAAATTCAACTGTATTTACGATCCTGAATTTTGCAAAAGCATCAACAATAACCCGCTTTTCATCTGAAGCTGTAAGCTCTTTTGCCTCAGCTTTTACATCAAGAATCCTTCTATCAAAAAATTGGACATTTTGGATAAAAGGAATTTTTATATTTAGCCCTGGAGACTCAATTACCCTAACTGCTTCACCAAACTGAAATACTACTCCATTTTGTCTTTGGTCAACACTAAATAAAGATCCAGACAGAATCATTAATAAAGCAAATGCTGCAAATGTGACATAATATATCTTATTCATAATTATAACCTGTTAGCTTTTGTAAGTTTTACTGACTATTTGTAGTGCCTTTAGGCTTTACTGCTATGTGAGGCAATACTCCGTCAGTGCCCATAATTACTTTATCAGACTGATATAATACCTCCTTTAAGGTATCTAAATATAATCTGCTACGAGTTACTTCTTTGTTCAATAAATATTGTTCGTATATTGCATTAAACCTCGAAGCATCACCTTCTGCTTTAGCTATTACCTCTACTTTATAACCCTCGGATTCCTCAAGGATTTTAGCTGCTTCTCCCCTTGCTTTCGGTAAAATATTATTTCTGTAAGACTGAGCTTCATTAATCTCTTTTTCCTTATCTGCTTTAGCTGTTTGAACGTCTCTGTAAGCTTGAATAGCTTCTTTAGGGGGTTCAGCTTTTAAAAGCTTTACCTGTTCTATTGCCACGCCAATTTTATATTGTTCTAAAATCTGCTTTATTAACCCTTCAATTTTTTCGGCAATCTCTTGTTTCTGATTTGAAAGTACAGAAGCAATAGGCATATTTCCTATTACTTCCCTTATTGCACTTTCTGAAACTGCTTTAACAGCTTCTTCTGGATCGGCAACATTAAAAAGATAATCAGATAGACTTGATATATGCCACATTACGTCTACGTTAAGTTCAATAATATTTTCATCTCCTGTTAGCATTATGCTTTCAGCAGCAATATCCCTATCTTTATTTAAATCAGCTCCTGTATTATTTCTTAGTTTACCGCTGGATCTATAACCAATTTCTATCCTTCTAGACTGGGCGACTTTTTCTATTTCCACAGTTTCAAATGGAATAGGTAACTTATAGTTTAACCCTGGCATAGCTGTTCTATTAAACTTACCAAATCTGATAATAGCTGCTTCTTCTCCTTCTTCTACTTTATAAAAGCCATTAGCAACCCATAGCAATAAAATTCCGCCTAAAATCCAGATTGCTGACTTAGGGCTAAAATTGGACTGGAAATTATCAAAGTTAAACTGATCTCTACGTTTCTTGGTAAAAATATTTTCTTTTGGCTCGGAATCATCCCAGGGTGACTTTTTTAAAATGTGCTGATATATATTTTTTTTCATTATTTGAACTATCGTTTGGGTGGTAACTAATGTATAGTTAAGTAGGAACTAACCAAATAATAATATAATAATATTATTTCATATTGCAAGCATGTCGCCTTTAATTAAAACACAGATTCAAACAAAAATTGCAAATATCTGCTTTTCTGATAATTCTAAAGTTGGTGAACGAGCTTCGGAGGTTATCATTAAAGGTAAAGAGGCTGGTTTTGCCCTTGATATTGATGGAATAACCTTAGAAGAAGCGAAAGAGGTTAGGAATTATATAATAAACAAATTAGAAAATATTACTGGCCTTGAAAGAATCAATATTGTTTTAACAAGTTCTGAAAAAAAACAGGAGCCACCACAAAAAGAAAAATCTCAAATAATCCTTGATAGTATTAAGAAGGTAATAGTTATTGCTGCTGGTAAAGGAGGAGTAGGAAAGTCAACAATAGCAGCGCTTTTGGCTCAAAAACTTGCCAGTGAGGAAAAAAAAGTAGGTTTGCTTGATGCGGACATTTATGGTCCTTCCATTCCAAACATCTTTAATCTCCAAGGAAAACCAGAGTTAATAAACAAAAGAATGATTCCTCTTTGTAATTATAATGTTAAAGTAAATTCAATCGGTTTCATTACAGATCCTTTTTCATCAATTAGTTGGAGGGGACCTATGACGAGCAAGGCTTTATATCAGCTTATTTCCTTAACGGAGTGGGGACAACTTGATTATTTGATAATTGATACCCCGCCCGGTACCGGTGATATACATTTGAGTTTATTGCAGAATTATGTAACTGCTGGAGTAATAATGATAACAACTCCGCAAAAAATTGCGACCATTGATGTGCAAAGAGCCATAAATTTATATACTAAATTTAGTGTACCGATAATTGGTATAATTGAGAATATGAGTGGTTATTTTCTCCCGAATTCAGAAAAAATCAACATTTTTTCAGGAAATAGCGGTAACCAAATTGCAGATGAATATAATATAACCCTTCTAACTGAAATAGCCTTAATTCCAGAATTATCGGAGTGTTGTGATAAAGGCCTAGAGCTTAAAAAGTATTTCGGTTTACTAAATTTTGCAATTTGATATTTTATTTTTGTGCTATAATTGGAAGTCCCAACGAAGACCAAGAGTGAATTCCACCTTCGAGATTCCATAAATTAGACTCAAAACCTTCTTTTATTAAAGCCTGGCATCCGATCATCGATCTAATACCGGATTTGCACTGTAGAACTATTTTCTTCTTGCCCCAATCGGGGAGTTTATGGATTTTTAACAAAAGCTGAGATAATGGTATATTAATAGCTTTTTTAATATATGCCTCTTTATACTCTAGGGTTTCACGAACATCAATCAGTATCGCCTCATTTTTATCCAGCCAAGATTTCAATGTTTTGGGATCTAAAGTTTTTATTTCTACCATATATTTCTAACCTTCTAGTTAACCTTTATTACTAGACTTCTAAAGCTTGTCTGTAAAGTTCTAATATAGCATCTTGCTCAGCTAATTTATTTTTATCGAGTTTTCTTAATCTAATTACTTGTCTCATCGTTTTAACATCAAAACCGTTAGCTTTTGCTTCGTCAAAAACCTGCTTGATGTCATCGAGTAATTCGCTTTTCTCGGTTTCTAGTTTTTCAATTCTATCTATATATTGCTTTAATTGATCTTTTGCTACTATTTCACTCATAAAAGTTCCCTTCGTTAATTATGATGTTTCTTATAAACACATTCAAAATAAAAAACTACTAAAAGCTTATTATTTTCTACAAAATATATTGATTAGTGCTATGGTTTAAACTATTTAATTACATGGCTAATTAAACTTTAAGTTTAATTTGGTTGTACATATTTTACTTAATAGAACTATAAAATCTATGGATATAGATATTACAGGCAAAATTTATATTGCTTTATCAATAGTTGTTTTATATCTGTTTTTTAAAACAGCTACTGAATGGAAAAAAGGATTAGACAGAAAAAACGTGACTTTAATGCAATTATACTTAGAACTCAAGTTTTTATATAAAAATCTTACTTATAGTACACAAGCTAGTTCCGGTGGAAATTTTTGCATCGAATTAATTTCATCTATGAAAGAATATTATAATTTAGAAGAACTTATAATTATTGATTCAATCCATATGGAATTTAAATCTAAAACTTCTAACTTGTTTGAAAGAGAAATTTATAATTTCCTACACCCCAATCTAACCTCTCTTAAAGAAAAATTTCAAACTCAAGATCTTGTAGTTTCAAAAATCAAAATTAATGATAGAAAATATGTATTATATATTGCGGAATTAGCTTCAGGTATAGACTGTGATGGTTTTATTATATGTGTCGAGAATTACCCAAGCTTATTAAGTAAAAATGAATTGCTGGGTCTTGAATCCAATGTTAACCTGCTTAAAACACGATTATTTTATGATTAAAAATTAATTAGTTCTTGTTTTGAAAGCAGATATTTGTTATAGTCCCCGCATAATTTATTTGCAAAAAGAATGGCAAAAGAGGAATTACTTCAATTTGACGGAAAAGTATTAGAGCTTTTACCTAATGCTCATTTCAGGGTTGTTCTTGAAAATGGGCATGAGATTATTGCCCATACTTCTGGTAAAATGAGAAAAAATCGTATTCGTATTTTGGCTGGTGACAAAGTTAAGGTGGAAATGACTCCATATGACTTAACAAAAGGTAGGGTTATACATCGTAGCTAGCTTAACCTAAAAATTGTTGAAGTTTTTTTTAAGGTACTAAAATTACCTGGAACTTATCTTAAAATAGTGAATCTATCCTTGAAATGATAAATTTTGATGTAAGCCAGAGTGCGGCCTTACGTATTTCTGAACTGCTAAAAAACGAACCGGAAAATAAGATAGCGATTAGAGTTTCTGTAGATGGCGGAGGCTGTTCAGGCTTTATGTATAATTATAATTTAATTGACCGAATCAATGCTGATGATTTTGTTTTAGAAAAATACGGAATAAAAATTGCTATAGATCCTTTATCTCAACAGTTTTTAGAAAAATGCAAATTAGAATTTATTGAAGAATTGGGAAGTGCTTATTTTCAAATATCCAATCCAAATGCAACTGCGAAATGTGGTTGCGGCAATTCATTCAATGTTTAGTTTTATTATTATAGTAAATAATTAGTACTTCACTATTTGAAAAATACCTAGCTTAAGCCCTTCTTTAAGTTTCTTACAGCTGGGTAAAAATAAAATTATGGAAATAGCTTTATCTAAAAAGTCATATTAATTATGTGCAACTTTTATAAGGTCTAAAATCTGCTGAGCGGAAAGAAACCTTTCCTCTTTTTTATCTAAAAGCCTTAATTTGAAGTTATTGTTTTGCATCTCGTCAGTACCGGCAAATATAACATAATTAGCACCATCCTTTAGTGCTTTTTCCATTCTTTTTTGTACTTTACCTTTTAGTTCAATTGTGACCTGAATAGAATTCGATCTTAGGAAATCAGCTAATATAATAATGTAGTTTTCGCATTCCTGGCCGATCGGAATTAGATAAATTGGTGCTGATTTTTTACTTTGATGATTTTTGAGCAGCATCATTAAAGCTAAGCGTTCAATACCCAAACCAAAACCAACGGCAGGAACATCTGTCCCTCCCATTAATTTACACAGATAATCATATCTTCCGCCGCCGCCTACTGCATTTTGGGTTCCCAATTTATCAGTAGTCAATTCAAATGCTGTATGACAATAATAATCAAGGCCTCTTGCTAATCTTGGATTTACCTTGTAATTAATATTTAAAATATCTAAATAACCGAGTACTTTATCGAAATAAGCCTTTGATTCAGTTGTATAGTAATCAGCAATAAAAGGAGCTTCTGCTGCTATTTTTTTATCTTTTGCATCTTTTGAATCAAGTATACGGAGAGGTTTTTTTCTTAATCTTTCCTTACTATCGCTTGAGAGTTCATTTTCATATTTACTAAAGTAGTTGATTAGTGCTTCCTGGTATGAAGACCTCGAATTTTGGCAACCAAGTGAGTTTATTTCAAGGGTTATATTATCAAGTATATTTAGCTCCTCTAGTAAATGCAGAGCAAGTTTAATATTCTCGGCATCAGAATATGGTTCGCAAGAACCTATATATTCACAATTAATTTGATGAAACTGCCTTTGCCGTCCTGCTTGAGGGCGGTCGTACCGAAATACCGGACCATAAGAAAATAATTTTAAAGGAATCTTCTGGTGAAGTCCATTCAAAATAAAAGCTCTCATAATACCTGCAGTAAATTCCGGTCTAAGGGCTACGCTTTCGCCGCTTCTGTCTAGAAAACTGTACATTTCCTTACTGACAACATCCGAACTATCGCCAAGGGTACGGTCAAAAACTTTTGTATATTCCAGTATAGGAGTACTTGCACCCTCATAACAATATAAGGAAGTTATTTTTTTGGCAGTATCTATGATATAGCTATGAAGCTTAAAATCCTCACCTAAGAGGTCTTTCATTCCTCTTAGAGATTGTAGTTTATCGGTCATGGAATAGAATTAACTTGGCTATTATTATTTGTTGAACTTGCCGGAATTTCTTCATTAGGTAATACTGATTCCTGATGCTCTTCACTTGAAGCTTCGGCTTCTGGCGAGGTCCGATTATCTTCCAGAGTAGAAAATCCTCTTAGAAACTTAACTATTTTCTCGTCGGTAATAATTTTCAAAAATGATTTATTATTGATTTTTAGGCTAAAGCCTTTTGGCTCATAACTGAAATCTGCTTCAAATTTATCGCCTTGTGTTAACTCCGGTATTTTGCTGAAAACCCTTAAAGCTTCAAAAGCATTACTTTCAATATTACTAATATATTTTTGCATAATATTTAAACTGGTTTTATCATCACCGCTCATTTTCTCTATTAGTGGTAAGGCTATTTCATGAGCAAATTTTGTTTTTGCATTTATGATTTTAAAAGGATCAGATAATGCCAAAATCCCATTATAGCGTCCCTTGTCTTTATTACTAATCGCTAAATCCATGCTATATTCATTCATGCTCAAATGTAGGTTCACATCAGTAATCGAATTTTCAATTTCATAGGTTAAATTAGTGCTGAATTTGGTGTTTTTTATATCAATAAGACTATGTGCCAAATTCATGAAATCTTCTGTCTTTAAACCTTTGGACTTAATTAAGTTGCCTTTAGTTATTTTATTAAAAATTTTACTTAGCAATTCAGCGGTTAATTTTGCAATTTCTTCCACCTTATCTTTTGGGTAATTTTTGTTATCTTCAATATCAAAATTGCCTTTTACCTCCATACCATCTCCGGAAAGATTAAATGAAAGTTTATTGTTAAATAAGTTATTGCCATAAGAAGCAAGTATTGCGATATCAAATAATTCCTTATGTGGATTGAAATTTTTAGCCAACGTTGAGACTAATTCTTCAAAACGGATTTTGCCTTGAATAAATTTGAAAATGTTTTCCAAATGACTCTCATTCGCTGTTATTGAAACATTCATGTTAAAGTCAATTAAATTATCTGGTACAGTTGCATAGTAATAATCAGCAGCAATGTCATTTAAGAAATCCGTTAACGGCTGATCTTCTTGAGTGATTTCAAAATTTTTACTAGTTAATTGATGGGACCATTTAAAATAGTCGTGAGTTATACTTATACCTTTAGTATTTGCTAGCAATTTTAGTAGGTACTGATTAGTTTTTTCATCTAATTTTCCTATAATTTCATAAGAAGTCCCCTTATCTGTAATAAGAGGTAATTGGTCAGCTGATCTTAAAATCTGCTGGGGTGCACTATTAAAGGTAACATGAATATCATTCATATTACCTTGAAAAATAGAACCGCTAATTTTGGTAGAAAAAGACGGTTTAGCTATATATATTTCAGTTTCACCGGAGCCAATAGAAACTTTGTCTCCAAAAGAAGAAACTGAAATATCTTTAGTTAGAGGATTATAGAAGAGAGAAATTCCATCTAGTTTAGTCTGAAAAATATCGGATTTTGGGAAAATAACAAAATTTGTTATTGCTACAGCAAACTTATATTTATGAATTTTAATACTATCCAAATCTACTTCAATTAGCCTTTTTTCTTTTTGTTCCTGTAAAATCGGTAAGTATACAGTACGTACTTTATCTTCAAATTTATTTGCAAGTACAAACCACGTTATTCCCAAAACCGCAACGACCGCTAAAATTCCAATTTTCTTCTTCATACTTTTAATTATATAAATATTTACTCAATTAAACTTAATTTCTTTCCGCAATTTTATCATTCCACATACATTTATCAATACAAGAATTCCGCTGAGTAAGCCCATTACTACAATAACTTTATCTTGAGAAAAATTACAGAAAAATATAAAGGCAAATATAGCATACATTAAATATATTACTTTACCATATTTAGGACTTAAATATTTTGCACATTTTGTACCGGTTGTTAAATAAGCGATTATAGTTGTAAACCCGGCAAAAAATAATAATAAAGTTACAAATAAATCGCTGTATGGAAAGTAATTAGCTATCGTCTGTAAAATTATTGTCGTTTCATCCAAATGATTAAGTTTATGCCATGCACCGGTTACCCCAAGCATAGTATTAGTGAGAATACATATGAGAGTATCGGTAAATAATGCATATATAGCTAAAGTAGCTTGTTTTTCCGGATTGACTATAGTAGTTTCACTTTGGACTATGGAATCATAACCGATACCAATATCTCCGGAATAAACAGTTTTGGACATGCCGTGGTATGTAGCTAAGATCATACTACTGCCGATGAAACCTCCTATTGGAGCATGTCCGGAAAAAGCAGAAGTAATGACGGTAGCAAAAAATTCTGGCAGGATATGTATATTACTGACAATAATGTATAAAGCTATAAAAACATAAATAAGCATAAATATAGGCATTATTATAGTGCATATACTAGCGAGTCTTTTTACGCCGCCAATAGAACTATATATAACCAATGCTAATAGTCCTAAAATTACGGCCATTCTATTCAATTCAAAACTATGTTCAATTCTGTCTACCAGCACTAAAAATTGGTAGGTTTCCACACCGTATAAACATATAAGAAAAGCCGCAATACAGGGTATGTAGTTGTTTTTAAAAGTATCACGCAGGTAATACATAGGTCCACCATCAAATCCGCCATTTTTATTTGGCTGGCGATGCTTTACCCCCAGATATATTTCTGAATATTTTATTAGCATTCCGCAGATTGAAGCGATTATAGTCCAAAAAATGCTTCCCGGGCCGCCAATCATGAGCGCAGTGCTTATGACGATAATATTTCCAAGTCCTACCATTCCTCCCACCGAGGCAAAATAAAGTTTTATTGGATGAATTCCGCCATTAGCTTTATTACCACCTTCTTGTAAAATATCCTTTATATTTTTTTTGAAATTGCCAATAGCCCGGAACTGGAAACCTCTAGATATTATAGTAAAATAAAATCCTGAAGCGCAGATTACTGCCCAACCTATATAACCCCAGTATAAGGAATTTAATGAGGCAATGATATCAAATGAATAGTCCATAATAATTTTAATTTTAAGTTAATTTTGATGTTTTTTAAGTAATTGGTTTAAAAATTATCAAGGACGTTTTCGAGTCATCAACAACTTAAGAGTAAGGAGGAGATAAGTAAGGAAAGTTATACAAGACTGGTACATAATAAAACAATAAAAACAAATTCTAGAGAAACTCGGAAAGCTCAGTTTTGAGCGGCAGATAATTAAACTAAAAATGTTTTCGCTTTATCATAATATTTAAAATCTAAATCAGTGGATATAATTATAACATAATTTTTGAAAAAAGCCAGTTTAAAAATTGTGGTTCTCAGAAAAAAACTTGCAACAGCAAATATTAATGACCAAATAGCCTTATAAAAAAATATTTTTGTCTATTTCTTGATAAAAAACTAATACTTTATTGGTTACATTATTTTCTTTAATAGTTTTTTATTAGGGGTTTTATAAAAAAGTTATCCTGATATAGTTTTTACTAGTTGGCCGTCCCTAGAAACTCTAGCTAATACATAATTCTGTAACTTCTCAAATGCCCTGGTTTCTATCTGTCTTACCCGTTCTTTTGAAATATTATATTCAGCGCTTAAACTATCAAGTGTTTCAGGTGAATAATTGAGTTTTCTAGCCGTTAAAATTTTAACTTCCCTTTCATTTAAAATTTTCATTGCCTCGGCTAATACCAATTTTTTGTTTTCTGCATCTTGTTTTTGCAGTAAAGAAATTTCCTGATTCGGTTTCTGTTCAGGTAAAAATTCAATGACCTCGGCATTTTCATCTTCACGATTTGCAGAACGATTAAGGGAAATATCAGGACCAGACATACGTTGATCCATTTCTAATACTTCCTTAAGGGACACACCAAGTTCATCTGCCATTTCTTGATAATCCTGGTCATTAATCGCCCGGGCATAAGTATTAACTATTCGATGTTTAATCTTACCGAGACTAAAAAATAATTTTTTTTGGGCTGAAGTGGTGCCAATTTTTACAAGTGACCATGATTTAAGTACATATTCCTGGATGGAAGCTTTTATCCACCACATAGCATAAGTAGATAGTCTAAAACCAAGTTTATGATCATATTTTTTCACTGCTTGCATTAAACCGATGTTCCCTTCTGATACAAGTTCAGGTAAAGGTAAACCGTAGTTCTTGTACTTAAGAGCGATTTTTACAACTAGTTTTAGATGGCTAAGGACAAGCCTCTGAGCTGCTTCCAGGTCATTATTTTCAAGGTAATTTTTAGCAAGCAAAAACTCTTCTTCTTTGGTTAAAGAAGGGATATTGTTTATTTCTTGTAAATACTTATTAAATCCTGAACTAGTCGAGATAACAGGTAAGTTTATATTAGACATATAATACCTCTAACTTTCATACGATCATTATAGCATAATTTATTTCAAAAATTAAGCAAAAAATGCTTAACCCACATCTATCTCCGGATATGAAATTTCTAATATTTCAAATACTTTATCTCCTTTAGGGGTTGATATTTCTACAATATCACCTACAGACTTGCCGATGAGCCCTTTTGCAATTGGAGACTGGATCGATACTCGCTTCTTAGTAATATCAGCTTCATACTCACCAACTATTACATATGTTACCTTTTCTTCTGTGTCGTCGTCGACTAATTTGACAGTAGCACCGAATTTAATACTATCTTTTGATAACTTAGAGATATCAATAATTTCAGCTCTTGAAAGTTTATCTTCTAAATCTAAAATTCGCCCTTCGACAAAGCTCTGTTTTTCTCGGGCTGCGTGATATTCTGCATTCTCCGATAAATCGCCAAAATCCCGTGCTGTTGAAATAGCTTCAATAATTGCAGGCCTCTCCACGTGTTTCAAATATTTAATTTCTTTTTCCAGGAGTTCAAAGCCTTTTTTAGTGATAGGGAATTTGACCATAATTATGTCTTGTTTAAGTTGAGATTTGAAGTATATTTAGACTAGTTGAGTTTGTCAAATTAGCTAAAAATTTATGCATAATAAAAATTTTAATTTTGAAGTCGAGCGAAAAATTTTTCATTTATACGGGTTAATATTTCCTTTAGTTTATGCTTTTATTTCAAAAGTAAGTATGAGCATATTACTGTTAACACTTACTGTATTTACGCTCTATGTCGATATATTTAGGCATCGTAATCAGAAAATTAAAGAGCTAGTTGATAAATTTTTTAATAAGTTTCTCAGAAATAGAGAAAAAACAGGTTCCTATAAGCTGAGTGGAGCAAGTTACATGGTTCTTGGTCTGTTAATAAGTTGTTTGTTTTTTTCTAAAGGTCTAGTAATTACTTCATGGCTCATTCTGATCATATCTGATTGCATGGCGGCATTAATAGGAATGAAATATGGAATGCCACTACAGAACGGCAAATCTTTAGTAGGTGCCGGAGCGTTTTTTGCTTCCAGTATCTTTATTAGCATAGTAATCTATTTTTTTATAAGTCACTCTACAAGTTTTATTATCATAATTTTTAGCTCTCTTATAGCTACCTTAGCTGAATTTTATGCGGATCAAGTAGAAATTAACGACAATTTATCTATTCCTCTTTGTTATTGTTTAACAACGGTAATTCTGGGTCTAGTTTTTTAAATTTATGATAATTCCTGTAGAATTTTATAATTACTTAAGAAATCAACTTAGAGCTTCCGATATAGTAAAGCAAAAGGTTTCTTTAACCAGAAAGGGGAATGAATATTTAGGAGTATGCCCATTTCATTCTGAAAAAACTCCTTCTTTTACCGTTAATGATGCAAAAAGGTTTTACCACTGTTTTGGTTGCGGTGCCCATGGTGACATTATCAAGTTTGTAGCCGAAACTACAGGCCTTAGCTATAAAGAAGCTGCAATAAAAATAGCCCAAGAAAATTCGATCGATCTACCAAAAATGACTGCTGCTCAAAAAGAAGAGTATGATGAAGCAGAACAAATATATAATGTTCTAGAATTAGCCTCTGCTTATTTTTCTGACCAGATTAACGAGGAAGTTGAGGAATATTTGCTAGCCCGCGGTATTGGTAAAAATATCAAAAGCCAATTTTCTATAGGTTATGCACCGGGAAAAGGACTTCTAATTAATTATTTTGAAAAAAAATCTATTCCGTTGACAATTTTATTAAATTCAGGGTTAGTCGGCAAGAAAGAAGATGGTAGAATTTATGAGATATTTAATAACAGAATAATCTTTCCTATTAGAAATACCTATAATAGAATTGTAGGATTCGGGGGAAGGGCTATTGGAGATAGTATGCCCAAATATATAAATTCTCCGGAAACTTTAGTGTTTAAAAAAAGCGAAACAATGTATGGAGAAAATATCGCTATCAGTGCTGCTTATAAAAAAAATTACTCAATTGTAGTCGAAGGTTATATGGATGTGATTGCCTTACATCAGGCAGGGATAAATGAAGCTGTTGCAAGCCTTGGTACATCGGTAACAGAAAAACATCTCCAAAAATTGTGGCGCTCTGGTGATGAAATTGTAATTTGCCTTGATGGCGACAATGCTGGGCAAAGAGCAAGCCGCAGGGTAATTGATACAGCACTTCCGATGATTGCTCATGATAAAAAAATTTCTTTCGTGAGGTTACCGAGTTCCAAAGATCCAGATGAAGTTATTAAGTCAGATGGTATTGAATTTTTTAATAGGTTACTTACAGAAAGAATAAATTTATCGGAAGCTCTTTGGTTAAACGAATATAAAGGGAAGAGTTTTTTTTCTGCAGAATCTAAAGCTGTTTTAGAAAATACATTAGAAACTGTATGTTTGCAGATAAAAGACAAGGTACTCTCAGCTAATTTTCGTCGTTATTTCAAGGATCAGATATGGCATAACTTTTATAATAAAAGCAGAATAAGTAAGGAATTAAAGAATAATAATAAGACGTATATTGAAAATAATAGTGATAAGGAGTACTCCGAAATAGAAGTGCTGGAATTATCTTTATGTAGTTTTATTATAAAATTTCCACAACTTCTGAAAATTCCCAGAATCAGAGAGTTTGTGTTAGATTTAAATCTATCACAACTTGATTTTAACGAATTCAAGGAATGGTATATTAGTCAAATTGACAGGTATGATGATATTAATGAAAATAAGATCAAGGAACTTGCAGAAAGAACTGGATTTTATAGCGTTTTTTTAGTATTATCTGATCCCAAGAAAATTTTTCTAGATTCAATTTTTATTGAAAAAAATAAAGCAAATTGCGAGCTACTTTTTGATTTATTAAGTAAAAAATACTATTTACTGTTATTAAAACAAGAATACATTAAGATAATGAATAGTAACAAAGAAGAGGTTAGACTCAAGGCATCTTCTTATTTCAAGGAAATTCAGGAAACTTCTAAAGAGCTAAGTAAGTTAAGTGAATTTTTTATAAACTAAGGTAATTTTCTAATTATTATCATAACAAAAGTATGAATAAAGAAAAGACAAATCCAGCTGAAAAACTTCAGGAAAATGATTTCAAAAAAGTTGATAACCTAATATTTGAAAGTAAAAAGAAAGGTTTTGTGACATATAACCAAATTAATAAATCTATTGCAACAAGTAAGAAACTTTCAGTTGATGATCTAGAAAATGCTATATCAAAATTCTCAGAAGCAGGTATCGATATTATTGATGATGATAATAACGATGATATAAAGCTTGATATTAATGTTAGCGAAGGGCTTAATATTTCCAGTTCAGCTATTGATAGCGAAGAAGATGATGATATTAATGCAGAAAATCTTGGTTCTACTGATGATACTGTCAGACTTTATCTTCGTGATATGGGAGGAGTGGAACTTCTTTCACGCGAAAATGAAATAGAGATAGCAAAACGTATTGATGAAGGGAAAAAATTAATGCTTCATTCTCTTTGTGAAAGCCCTATGGCGATGAAGAAGTTCATCAAATTGTATGAAGATTTGGTTAATGAAAAAATTGCTTTGCGTGAGTTAATTGATCTGGAAGCAAATATAGAGGATGATACGGCAATTGTTAGTGCAAGTGATAGTAAAAATGATGAAAATGAGGGAGATTTAACTGATACTGACTCTGATGTTGATAATGATTCAGAAGAGACATCTTCACTTTCTATTTCAGCTATGGAAGCTGAATTGTTACCGAATATCCTAGATAAGATGGAGCGGATAGCAAAAATTTGTGATAAATTACTTTCTGAAACCAAAAATCATTATTTAGTTAAAAAGCAAACTTCTTCTCTTGCTTCTAACAAAAAATACAAAAATACACTCGTTGAACTGACGGAAGAAGTCTCTGCTATACATTTTAGTACCAAACGTATTGAAGAAATTCTTACAGATATATATGAAACAAATAAAAAATTAGTAGCAAAAGAAACGGAGTTACTAAAACTTGCAGAGAAACATGGGGTCAAACGCCAAAATTTTTTGAAAGAGTATATAGGGTCAGTAATTGATAATAGCTGGAAAGAAAAAATCCAGAAGAAGAAAGAAATTGCTTGGAAAAAATTTATCCAGGAAGAAGTTACAGCTGTGGATAATACAATTTCCGAATTTAAAAAAGAAGAAATAGTTATTGGCTTACCAATTTTTGAATTTAAAAGAATAGTTAATTCAATCCAGAAAGGTGAAAGGCAGTCCAGTAGAGCTAAAAAAGAAATGATTGAAGCGAACCTGAGACTTGTTATTTCGATTGCAAAAAAATATGCAAACCGAGGATTGCAATTTCTAGATCTTATCCAGGAAGGAAATATTGGCTTAATGAAAGCCGTGGACAAATTTGAATATAGCAGAGGCTTCAAATTTTCTACCTATGCTACTTGGTGGATAAGGCAGGCTATTACCAGGTCTATTGCTGATCAGGCGCGTACAATCCGCATTCCTGTTCATATGATTGAGACAATTAATAAAATTATTCGTACATCTAGGCAAATGCTAAGTGAATTGGGGTATGAACCGACACCGGCCGAAATTGCTAACCGCCTTTCTATGCCTGTTGATAAAGTAAGAAAAGTAATGAAAATTGCAAAAGAGCCTGTAAGTTTGGAAAATCCTGTCGGTGATGAAGATGGAAGTTACCTTGGTGATTTTATTGAAGATAAAAATGCTATTTTACCTATTGATGCCGCAATTCAGTCGAATCTACGAGAAACTACTACTCGAATTTTGTCCAGCCTTACACCACGTGAAGAAAGGGTTCTTAGGATGAGGTTTGGTATTGGTATGAATACTGATCATACTTTAGAAGAAGTTGGGCAGCAATTTCACGTTACTAGAGAAAGAATAAGGCAGATAGAAGCAAAAGCCTTGCGTAAATTGAAACATCCAACAAGGTCTAAAAAAATGCGCAGTTTTTTAAATAGTTCTAGTAAATCGCAAAACAACGTTAATGAGTAATATTGATTTTATAATGCAAAACAAAAAGTACTGATAAATTTGAAAAACCAATTTTATTGCTGCGGATCAATAAAATCTCAAAACTGACTGTAAAATTTCATGAATAGGGTGATCGCAAGATTTTAATAAAAAAACACAATGAGTATTATTTTACTATACAGTTTGCTGACTGTTATTCTTGTTCCTTTTTATATTATGATACTTTTGGTTAGGGCAATAAAAGGGAAAGAAAATATAAAATCTATAATAAGTAGATTGACTTTATATAGCACAAAAAGAAACAAAGAGAAATTAATCTGGATTCATGCCGCTAGTGTTGGCGAATCAATGATCGCAATTAATCTTGTAGATCAGCTAAAAAAAAAGTACCAAAATGCTGACTTTCTAATTACAACCGGTACTTTGTCATCTGCAAATCTTATAAATAAATGGCTACCTACAGGAGTTTACCACGAATTTACCCCACTTGATAATATTCTTACCGTAAGAAGGTTTTATAAATATTGGCAACCGACTCTCGGAATATTTGTTGAATCTGATATTTGGCCAGTATTAGTTACTTTTGGCGCTAAAAAATGTAAACTAATACTTTTAAATGGTAGATTATCTGATAAATCTTTTAAAATTTGGCAAAAATTTCCTAAAATATTTAAGATATTAACTGATTCATTTTCTTACGTTGCAGTTCAAAGTACGGCTGATTTAGAAAAATACCAGTCACTTGGTTGTGATAAAGCTGAGAATTTATGCAATATAAAATTTGCCAATAAAGAACTTGTAGTAGACAGCAAAGAACTAACTTTTCTAGAAGAATTATTTAAAGGTAGGAAAATTTTTGTTGCAGCTAGTACTCATGAAGAAGATGAGTCAGTGTTATTAGATATAATTTGTCAGTTTAAAAAAGAAAAAATAGATAAGTTTTTACCGATCATTATTTTAAGGCATCCGGAAAGAGCTATTGATATTGTGTCAATATGTAATAAATTAGGATTAAGATATAGCTTACGGTCAGATAAAACCAAAAATGATTTTTTTAAAAATGATCTTTATATTGTTAACAGTTTTGACGAATTAGGGTTATTTTATAGCCTCGCTGATATTACTTTTATTGGCGGATCTTTTAAAGTGAAAAGCCGGGTAGCAGGTCATAATTTGCTGGAGCCGGCACATTTCGGTAATGTTATTATTGTAGGCCCGAATATGAGTAATTTCCAAAATATTACTGACGAAATGCTTGAAAATAAAGCCTGTATACAAGTTAATAGTTCGGAGGAATTAAAAAATCGGATTCTATTTTTTCTGGCAGATAAAAACCAGAAGATATGTCAAGAATATTCCGGTAATGCCAAGAAGTATGTTCAATCTAAACAAAAAATTTTAACTAATTATCTTCAACAGATAGACATTTTTTTTAATGATTAATTTAAAATACCCTAATTTTTGGTCTAAAAAAAATTGGCTTTCCTCTATAATGGTATTTTTTTCATATATATATATCTTCCTCGGTTTTGTAAGAACACAAACTACCAGAAAGATAAAGTTACCTCAAAAAATAATTTGTGTAGGTAATATAACATTAGGTGGAAGTGGTAAAACTCAAATTGTGGCATGGCTAGCGCAAAAACTTGCTAAACAAAAAATTTCGTTTGTGATTATTACTAAAGCTTATAAATCAGATCTTACGAAAGTAAAATTAGTTAAAAAAACCGATACTGCCAGAGAAGTAGGAGATGAATCGGTAATGCTGCGGAAATACGGCTCTGTAATAGCTGCAAAAAAAATTAACTATGCTCTGCCATTAATTCACCAAATAAATCCTGAAATAGTGATTTTAGATGACGGGATGCAAAATCCAGTGTTACAAAAGAATTTACAAATACTGGCTATTGACTTGCTAAAAGGTGTAGGAAATAACAGAATTTTTCCTGCTGGACCGTTAAGGGAAAGTCTAAAATCCGGTTTCGCAAAATCTGATTTAATTTTTATGGTCGGTAATAATCAATCTAAAGATATTAACTTAATTAATAGTATTACTTTAAGTCAAAAACCATATTTTACCGCTACTATTAAATTAAAAGAAAATTTAGACAAAAATATGGAATATATTGCTTTTGCTGGGATTAGTAATCCGGAAAAGTTTTATTCGCTCTTACTCGAAGATAACTTGAAAGTTAAACAATATGTCTCATTTGGGGATCATCATAATTATTCTGATGATGAGATACAAAAGTTATTAGACCTAGCAAACTTGAATAATACTTCTTTAATTACCACAGAAAAAGATTATGTCAAATTAGCTAATAAATACAAAAAGCTGGTAATATGTGCTAAAGTCGAGCTTAGTTTTGAAAATGAGCAGAAATGTATAGATTTAGTATATGAAAAATTATTCCAAGAAAATTAAACATTTTATTGAATATATTTTTTTTAAATTGTTCATAAAAACTATGAAAATAATAGGTTTTAAGAATTCAGTAGCTTTTTGCAGTTGTGCAGCCAGGTTCTTAGGCCCATATATAGGGGTTTCTAAAATAGCAGAATACAATTTAAATAAAGTATTTGGAGAGAAATTTGATACTAAAAAAATTATTCTTAAAATATGGGATAATTTTGGTAAATATATTGGCGAATTTCCTTTTATTAACGAATTGTCTGACCAACAAATGAACTCCATGTTTACTATGGAGGGCATAGAAAATGTGAAAAATTACCAGGAAAATAAAAAACCATTTTTACTTTTTTTAGCTCATCAGGCTAATTGGGATTTTGTCATAAGACATATAACAGATATTTACCCCAAATTTGCTATTATTTACCGGAAAGCAAATAATTCTTATGTGGACAGCGAAATCCTTCGAACTCGGAGTAAAGATCCAAATGTACTTATGATACCTAAAGGGCTAGGTGGAGCTAAAGGCCTCGTTCGGGCAATAAAAAACGGTTATTCAATTGCTATGCTTGTTGATCAGAAAATGAATGATGGTATTGAAGTGCCGTTTTTTGGCAAGCCAGCAATGACGGCAAATGCTATTGCTAAGCTGAGTTTACAATATAATTATCCGATTATACCGTGTCAGTTAATCCGCACTAATGATAGCAATTTTAAAGCTATTCTCCACCCAGAGATAAAATATCAGCCTACTAACAATAAAGAAAATGATGTGTACAATATCATGCTGATTATTAATCAAACACTGGAAAAATGGATTAGAGAGAATCCTTCACAGTGGTTCTGGTTCCATAATAGATGGGGCAAAATGGAGCTATAAAAATAGTTTTTATTTAAATTTTATGAATAGAAACTGAGCGAGTATTATCACTATTTATAGATATTTTTATTGAAATCGTGTTTTTTGGCAAAATATTGCTAATAATTTCGGGCCATTCAATTAAGCACACATGATAACCAGAAAATGCTTCTTCTACACCCAGTTCATATATTTCTTCTAAATCTTTTAACCTATACAAGTCAAAATGGTAAATTTCAAAATTTTTAGCTGGATAAATTTGTAATAGATTAAAGGTTGGGCTAACCACTTTAACATCTTCCCCACATAAATACCTAATTATATGACGGCATAGAAAAGTTTTTCCGGTGCCAAGATTGCCGCTAACAGTTATAATGGAACCTTTTTCTATTTGTGTAGCTAGTTTTATTGCCAACTTCTTGGTGTCTTTCTCTGTCTTTAAGATAAGCTCTTGTCTTTGCATAGATCTTAAATTAAGCCAACTTAGTAATAAATGTGGGATATATTTTCAGTTCTTCAGCTTTCTCCCCAAGAACAGAAACTTTATCATCAAGAGATTCATAAATTGAGTGATATTTGCGGGTATTGCCGGTAAGAACTAAAGCAGAGTCTATTCTTGCGCTCTGTGCCCCAAGAATATCAGTTTCAAAAGTGTCACCTATCATTAGGATTCGGTGTTTTGGAACTGCAGTTAATCGTTTAAAGATATGCTGATATATGACATTTTTAGGTTTACCGGTATATACAACTTCTCCCCCATTTTCTTCTATAATCCGTGCGAAATATCCTGCGCAGTATCTGATTATATCACCTTTAGGAATTGAGATATCTGGATTTGCACATATCTTAAGCAAATTAGGCTGTTTGGCAACATTCTTTAGTAAATTATCAAATTCTCTAATATTTTGATTTTCATCTCGATGTAAAGTTAAAAGCAAAACATTAGCTTTTGTATAGTCATCAGTAATAGTATGGTTTAGTTTACGTAATATATCATCGTTTTGATCACTCCCGAGATGGTATATTGTCAGCTTATCTCGACCTAGTTTAATTGCTTCTTCTGTAATTAATTCTCTGGCAATATCGCCAGAAGTTATGATCATTTCTTCAGTAGTATTTAAACCCCATTTTGTGAGCCTCTCTTGCATCACAAAGGCGGGACGCGGTACATTCGATACAAAAAGCCCCTGTTTCTGTGCCAAAATACTGTTTATGGATTCTACAACACCTGGATATAATTTCTCATTTTCAACAACTACTCCCCATAAATCAAATAAAAATAAATCGTAATCATTCAGCGCTTGAGAAATATGCTTAAAAATTGGTAGTTGCATAGCTCTTATACCTATAAATAATATTGTTTAAGTTTTGCTTTTAAAATTGGACACAATGTTATATTATCCGAAGGCACTGTTTAACAAAGAATATTTTGTGCTTGAGGTGTTTATTTTCCAACATTTTAAAGATAGTTATGTCAAACCAGGAACAAAAAGTCAATACCCAAGAAACCGGACCACACCTTTACCAAGAATATGCAGCTGATTCTATTAAAGTACTCAAGGGCCTAGAAGCAGTAAGGAAGAGACCAGGAATGTATATAGGTGATACTGATGACGGATCAGGATTACACCATATGGTATATGAAGCGGTAGATAATGCTATTGATGAAGCTTTAGCCGGGTATTGCGATAGGGTAGAAGTAATACTTAACAAGAACGGCTCTGTAACTGTTAGGGATAATGGGCGCGGTATACCGGTTGATATTCACGAAGGGGAAGGAATTTCTGCTGCAGAAGTTATAATGACTCAACTTCATGCGGGCGGAAAATTTGATCAGAATTCTTATAAAGTTTCAGGTGGGTTACACGGAGTAGGTATTTCGGTAGTTAATGCCTTATCCGATTGGCTAGAACTTCGTATTTGGCGTAACCAGAAGGAACATTTTATTAGATTTGCAAATGGGGAGTCTGAAAGGCCGTTGGCGGTCGTAGGAGATGCAAGTGGAAAAAAAGGTACAGAAGTCACTTTTATGCCATCTATTAGCATTTTTACTAGTATTGAATTTAATTTTTTTACTTTAGAACACAGGCTGAAGGAACTAGCTTTCTTAAATTCCAGTGTCAGAATAATCCTAATTGATAACAGGTACGATGAAAAAAAAGAACTGGAGTTCTATTTTACCGGAGGGATAGAAGCCTACGTTAAATATATTGATAGAAGTAAAGTAGCTCTTCATCCTGCTATTTCCCTCATTACCCATAATGATGAAAAGGGTATAAGTTTTGAATGTGCAATGCAGTGGAATGATTCTTATCATGAGAATATCTTGTGTTTTACCAACAATATACGTCAGCGGGATGGTGGTACACATTTAATCGCCTTTAAAGCCGCTTTAACAAGAATGATAAATAGTTATCTGGAGCAAAGTGGAATTGCGAAGAAGACTAAAGTCAATTTCACCGGTGATGATGCTAGGGAAGGGCTTTCTTGTGTATTATCTGTTAAAATCCCTGACCCGAAATTTTCTTCCCAAACAAAAGATAAATTAGTTTCTTCAGAGGTTAGACCAGTTGTTGAAAATGCGATATATAGTAAATTATTAGAGTGGTTTGAGGAACATCCAGTTGAAGCAAAACTAATCATTAACAAGATAGTGGAAGCGGCAACTGCAAGAGAAGCAGCAAAAAAGGCACGGGAATTAACTAGAAGAAAATCAGCTCTTGAAGTGTCTAACCTACCTGGAAAGCTAGCTGATTGTCAAGAAAAAGACCCAGCTAAATCTGAGATCTTTATTGTTGAAGGGGATTCTGCTGGCGGTACCGCAAAACAAGGAAGGGATAGAAAAACCCAAGCTATACTACCTCTACGGGGTAAAATATTAAATGTTGAAAGAGCTAGATTTGACAAAATGCTTGGATCGGATCAGGTCGGAACCTTAATTACTGCGCTTGGTGCAGGTATCGGTACTCAGGATTTTGATATAGAAAAATTGCGTTATCATAAAATTGTTATCATGACCGATGCTGATGTCGACGGCTCTCATATTAGAACCTTACTACTTACTTTTTTCTATAGGCATATGCGCCCGATAATAGAAAGAGGTTATTTATATATTGCTCAGCCCCCTCTTTATAAAGTAAAGAAAGGAACAAGTGAAACATATTTAAAAAATGAACAGGCGCTTCAGGAATATTTGATAAATTGTACCATTAATGATACCCATTTGACAATTGAAAATGGTAAGGAAATAACCGGTGAAAGTTTAATTAACATAATCAATCAAACTGCTTTATTTGTAACAACCTTAAACCATGTTTCGAAGAAATTTGATCATAATATTGCTGAATGTCTGGCTGTCAATGATTTGCTTAAAGTGGAATCATTTAATAGCCTTAAGGAAAATGAGATTTTGAAAGCAATTTCTGTATTAAATCCCGGTGCCTCTGAACCGGATAAAACAGATTGGCAAGTAAATATTTTTAGCGAATCCATAGAATTTTTTAGGTTTGTACGTGGCGTTAAAAATACTGAAATACTTTATAAGCAACAGCTTGAAGCACTGGAATTTATAAACCTTTCTAGGATTGGAGAATCATTATCTAATTATTTTAATAGACATTGTACTTTAACCGTTAAGTCAACGGAGTATAAAGTTTCCTTACCGAGTAAAATGCTGGAGATTATAATAGAAAATGGTAAGAAAGGCCTTGGAATTCAGAGATTTAAAGGTCTCGGGGAAATGAATGCAGAGCAGTTGTGGGAAACTACCCTTGATCATTCTAAAAGAACGTTACTGCAAGTAAAGGTTAGTGATATTGATGGAGCAGAGGAAATAATTTCCACTTTAATGGGAAGCGTTGTTGAACCAAGAAAAGACTTTATTAATGCAAATGCTTTAAACGTAGTAAACCTTGATATATAAGGGTATTATAAATAATTTAACAGTATTTGGTATTAGGAATAATGCCAAAGCACAGGCTAGAGAAAGGAAGCTAACCTACAAAAATGACGATGTTTCTAAATGATAATTTAATTAACTGCTTAGGAGTTATTTGTTTTTATAGTTCTTTGTAAAACGCTCTTAAATTCAAATGATAATTTGGCAAACTCTACTAAGTCAAAATTTTTGTATGGTATAAAAATTATAGCTACTTTTGAGAGGTTTAAATCAGGCTCTTTCAGCATTATTCTCATTAAATGTCTTATTCGTCGCTTGATTTTGTTCCTAATACACGCTTTCTTAGAAATTTTTTTACTAACTTTCATTCCTAAAAAAGTAGGATTTTGGCTGTCCGTTTGAATTGAGTTAAAATTTTGAGCAATCACAACCATAAAATATGGGCTAGATACTTTCTTACCGTACAGATTAACAAGGTCAAATTTTTTTTGATTCCTTAAGGAATAGAGAGGTACCACTTTTAAATTAGGCAGTTAACTTTTTTCTTCCTTTTGCTCTACGGTTCTTTATAACTAATTTTCCGCCTACGGTTGCCATTCTTGACCTGAAACCATGTCTTCTTTTCCTTACTAGCTTACTAGGCTGAAATGTACGTTTCATAATAATTAATAATATTAATTAAACTATTTATATAGATTATTGCTTTTGCAATGATTGATGGTCAAATCTAATCAAAAACACCGTTATTGTCAACTTAAAATATTGACAATAATCTTTAGCCTATTAGTTTTATAATTAAGCTCTTAAAAATATACAAGGTTATGACAAATTTAATTTCTTCCTCTCAAATTGATTCATCAATTTTTCATGATATGTGGCAATACGGTTTGGTTAATATTTCTGGAAATGACATAAAGGTTAGTAATATAGTAGTAGCTTTATTAATATTACTTATTGGCATTAACCTATCTAAAAAACTGATTAAGATAATTATGCCGGTAATCTCTAAGAAATTAGATGAGGATCAAGACCTAGTTTATACCATAGAACGGCTTTTATCACTTCTATTTCTAGGAATTACATTTCTTCTTGCCCTTACAGGTTGCAAATATTCCGCTGGCGATATTTGCCTTTATAGGAGGTGCTTTTGCAATTGGTATCGGACTTGGCGCTCAGGGGCTTGTAAATAATCCGGTAAATACCATGATTATTATAATAGAGAAACCTATAAAAATTGGCGATATTGTTGAAATTCAAGGCACTATTGGCAGGGTAATATCAATAGGTACTAGATGTATAACTGTTAGTAGTTTGACCGGAGAAGATGTTTTAGTACCTAACACAATAATAATGCAGAATAAGTTTTCTAAGTGGTTCGGTAATGATAATATCACTTATTACATATACATAAATATAATAAAGAAAGATGGTTTGCAGATTGATCACGGGCTAATTGGTGAGCAATTACGTAATGTTAGAAATGAGTTAGATTTCACAATTTCAACAATTATACCAGAAATATATTTAACTAAAATTTCTGAATTAGAAGATCAATTTTCCTTAAAACTTACCTGTAAATCAAAATCGATAAAAGAAATTAATTTTATAAAAAGTAAAATAAATTTTGCTTTGCTTAAACATCTAACTATTCCTTTTAAAGTCGAGTATTCTAACAATTTAGGATAAGATAAATTTGAGAATTAAATAATAACAAAATTAATTAGATAAATTAATATGGGCTATCTTCTTTTTTCACTCATTATCGTTACTATGATGATTTTATTACTAGGGGTATTGTCGATGGCTGGAGGGGATAAAATTAGCAAAAAATTCGGTACTAAGCTAATGACACTAAGAGTGATTTTCCAAGCTTTAGCAATTTTAGCTTTAATGATTTTTTATTTTTCTAGCCATAAATAACCTTGTACGCAATAACTTTTAAAAGTTAAATCGTATGCTTTATAATATAAACGGAAATGTTAATAAATGAAAATATTAGGAGAAACGGCTTTTAAATTGACAATATATAATCAGCTGTATAATTTACTTACCTTAAGTATGTGCCTCTGTGGTGGAATTGGTAGACACGATAGACTCAAAATCTGTTACTCCTGGAGTGTGCCGGTTCGAATCTGGCCAGAGGTACCAATAATTTTGATAAACTAATATTGGCAATAATTAATTTTATTAAAATTTATTCTCATCCTTTTTGTGACTATATAGAAAGATGTAAACCCCCTAGTTTCTCGAAATATATGGTTTATAAAGTAAGTTACAGTTAAAGTTATACACAAATTAGAGTTTATTATTGAATATCTAATATATTAATTGCGTAATACTTTTTTATTTTATTGGATTGATGCCTGTTACAAGGCAACGCTCATTTTATAACTTTGGTAGGTAGCTACTGGAATTTCTACCCTAATATAACACATTATTAACACAGTTATCCACACTCTCTGTGGATAGTTCACTATTTGTAATATTTAAACAAACTAAAAAAATGAACCCTATTAGTAGCCCTCAGAATTTAGTTAATAAATCACAAAATCAAGAAAGTATAATATTTGCATTTTTAGTAATATAGAACAATAATTAGTAGAAGCCAGAAATACAATTAAGCAAAAGTATGGAAGCCAGAAATTTTATTCTGATAAAAAATAATTAGGATGGAACAAGTAGCATTATGGATTCACCCTAATACCTTATTGATTTTTAGGATTTCAACCTTATATAAATTTTGTAGAAGTTAATAAAAAGGTAATGTTATGAATATCGAAAAATTTACAGTAGCAGCAAGAAATGTAATTTCTGCTTCTCAATTACTGGCTGCGAAGTATAACCATCAACAGATATTACCTCTACATTTACTGTCTTGCTTACTTCAGGAAGAAAGCGGTATTATCATAAATTTAATTAATAAACTGGGAGCCGATAGTTCTTTAATCAGCCGGAGAATAGATAAGGAATTAGAATCAATTCCTCAGGTTCAGGTTCACGGAAGCGGCGGTCAGGTTACATTATCTTCTGAAGGATTAAAAGCCCTAGAAAAGGCGATCAGCCTTTCAAAAGATAACAAAGACAGCTTTACTACTGTAGAAAAGATATTTGAAGCAATATCTTATGATAAAGGAGTAGCCGGTAATATTCTAACTCAATCTGGTATTGATTCAAGAAAATTAACGGCAGCTATTATCGATTTACGAAAGGGCAAAACAGCCACTTCAGAATCGGCCGAAAATAGTTATGACGCATTGCTCAAATATGGAAGGGATGTAACTAAGCTTGCTTCGGAAGGTAAAATTGACCCGATTATTGGTAGAGATGAAGAAATTAGACGTGCAATTCAGGTTTTATCAAGAAGATCGAAGAATAATCCTGTACTGATTGGTGAGCCTGGTGTTGGCAAAACTGCTATAATTGAAGGATTAGCTCAAAGGATATATATGCGGGACGTGCCAGAATCGCTAGCAAATTGTAAAATTATTGAGCTTGATATGGGTGCATTAATTGCCGGAGCTAAATATCGTGGTGAGTTTGAGGAGCGTCTCAAAGCAGTACTCAATGAAATTAAGGAAGCAAGCGGTGAAATTATTCTGTTTATTGATGAACTGCATTTACTAGTGGGGGCAGGTAAGACAGAGGGAGCCATGGATGCTTCCAACCTGTTAAAACCAATGCTGGCAAGAGGAGAATTACATTGTATTGGCGCAACTACACTAGACGAATACCGTAAATATATAGAAAAAGATGCCGCATTAGCCAGGCGTTTTCAAGCTGTATATGTTTCAGAGCCTAGTGTTGAAGATACTATCTCAATCCTTCGTGGTATTAAAGATCGTTATGAACTACACCATGGAATAACTATAGCAGATAGTGCGATTATAGCAGCAGCAACACTTTCAAATCGCTATATTACTGATCGATTTTTACCAGATAAAGCGATAGATTTGCTTGATGAAGCAGCAAGCAGGCTAAAAATTGAAGTATCCAGTAAACCTGAAGAATTGGATGAACTTGATCGCCGAATAATCCAGATTAAGGTAGAATTATCGGCTCTTAAAAAAGAAAAAGATGAAAATTCTCAAAAAAAGGTTGTCACTTTATCTGAGGAGCTTGCAGAATTGGAGTCTAAATCTCTTGATATGAATTCCAAGTGGCAAGCAGCAAAATCTCAAATACAGATCTCACAAAAAATTAAGGAAGATCTGGAAAATGCTAAAATTGATTTAGAACGTTCGGAAAGAAGGGGCGATCTTGCCAAAGCTAGTGAACTAAAATACGGTATTATTCCAGAGCTATCTAATAAGCTCAAAACCGCTGAAGCAGCTAGCGGTAACAAGTTATTCAAAGAAAGAGTTACTGATAGTGATATAGCCATTATTGTTTCTAAAATTACTGGTATTCCTGTTGATACAATGCTTACAAGCGAAAAAGACAAATTGCTTGCAATGGAGGCCCATTTAATGAAATCAGTAATTGGCCAGGAAGCAGCGATTGCAGCAGTTAGTGATGCTGTGCGCAGATCTAGAGCAGGGATTAGCGATCATGATAAGCCTCTTGGTTCATTCCTGTTCTTGGGTCCTACTGGCGTCGGAAAAACAGAACTTACCAAAGTATTAGCAGAATTTCTATTTGATGACAGGTCAGCAATATTGCGAATAGATATGTCAGAATATATGGAAAAACATGCGGTTGCCAGATTAATTGGTGCGCCTCCAGGATATGTAGGTTATGAACAAGGGGGCGCTCTAACTGAAAGTGTTAGAAGAAGGCCATATCAGGTAATTCTGTTTGATGAAATAGAAAAAGCTCACTCTGATATATTTAATATAATGCTACAAATCTTGGATGAGGGAAGATTAACCGATAGCCAAGGTAATTTAGTAGATTTTAAGAATACTTTGATTATCCTTACTTCCAATTTGGGTGCTGAAGTATTAGTCAATCAAAAAGAAGGAGAAGATACAGAACTCGTACGCGGACAAGTAATGAATTATGTAAATGCCGCATTTAGGCCTGAGTTCTTAAATAGATTAGATGAAATTATCCTGTTCCACCGATTAAATAGAACTCATATGGCTGATATTGTTAAAATCCAGCTGGACATATTGAAGAAAGTCTTAGCAGCTCAGCATATAGACCTTAAATATGATGATCTAGCTATTAAATGGCTAGCAGATAAAGGATATGATCCGGCATTTGGCGCGAGACCATTAAAAAGAGTTATTCAGCGAGAAGTTCAAAACAATCTGGCAAAGCTCCTTTTAGCAGGAAAATTCTCGAGCGACGATACTATCCATTTAACTGAAAAAGATGGACACCTGGAGGTCTTTAAGTAGCTTTCTAGCTTAAAATGGTAAATTCCAGTAGAAAAGGTAAATAGTATATAAAACTTGTTTAGAGTCTGTCATATAGTTTGTGTAAGTTGCAAAAGGATATAGTAGAAGATACTATAAAAAAGCAACTTAAATACAGAGGAAAAAATGGCCAAAAAATTAGCAGAAAAAGAAGTAGATATAAATACTAAATTAGTCGAAGAATTACTATCAAAAGCAGATCCATCTGAATTATTTGGTCGCGGGTGGATTATTTAATAAACTTAAAAAGCAAATAGTAGAGAGAATTCTTGAAAGTGAATTAGAACACGATCTAGGTTATTCTAAACATAGTAAGATAATCAAGAGCGATAATAATCGTCGCAACGGCAGTTATGAAAAAACGATTATAGATTGACGACGGTCATCAGATTACCGTAGATGTTTCAAGGGACAGGGAAGGAGAATTTGAACCTCAATTGATTCCTGAAGGAGTTAGGAGATTTAGTGGTTTTGATGATAAAGTGATTTTACTATATGCAAGAGGGATGACTGTCAGTGAGATACATAGCCATTTAGAGGAGATATACCAGACCAATATTTCCAAGGACCTTATATCAACTGTCACTGACGGAGTAATAGAAGAAGTTACTACATGGCAAAACAGGTCCCTAGACGATATATATCCAATATTATATTTGGATTGCATACACGTTAAAGCAAGGGATAATCATACAGTAATTAACAAAGCGGTATATCTTGCAATAGGTGTTAACATGGAAGGGAAAAAGGAATTACTGGGGATCTGGGTCGGTAAAAATGAAGGTTCCAAGTTTTGGATGCAGGTTGTAACTGAGCTAAAGAACAGAGGGATAAAACAGATATATGTAGCATGCGTTGATGGATTAAAAGGCTTTCCTGAAGCCATAAATAGCATTTATCCTAATACGATTGTACAACTCTGTATAGTACATATGGCGAGGAATTCTGTAAAATATGTTTCTTATAAGGATTTAAAAGCGGTCACAGCGGATCTTAAAAGGATTTACACTGCAAACAGCGAAGAAATAGGATATCTGGAGCTAAAATCGTTTGCTGCTAAATGGGATAATAAATATCCTGTGATCTCTGATATTTGGTAAAGGAATTGGAGCGGGATTATTCCTCTTTTTACTTTTCCTGATGAGATTAGAGGCGGGTAATTTATACTACCAATGCGATAGAATCGATAAATCGTCAAATCAGAAAAATCATCAACAATAAAGGGTTTTTTCCAGATGATAAGTCTATTTTAAAAATCGTATTTTTGGCTCTAAAAAATGCTGCCAAAAAATGGACCATGCCGATTAAAAATTGGTCTTTGGCATTGAATCAATTTGAAATTTTATGCGGGGATTTTAGGCATGATTTACTGGAATTAAAAATACAACTTACACAAAATAAATGATTGACACTTCCCGTTCTCAGAATTTAAAAAATTTAATAAATGGAACACATTGCGAACCCTAAACCAGAATCATAGGCTTGAAATTATCAATATCTCACTAATGGAAACATGACAATAATTTGAGAGAAAACTATTACCATATCAATTCTACACCAACAATATCTTACTGCCAAATAATATAAATATGCATCCAGCTGATACTTCTAATACTCTATTAAAATTTCTAGTATAAAAAGTAATTTTTTCAGAAGAGATAACTAGTGAAACTGTAACAAACCATACAGAACTTAGAATTACAATCTCTAACCAGCATATAAACTTAACCCTAAAAGATTCTATCTGATCTACAAAGACAGTGATTATACTTACAAAAAATGTAAAAGCTAAAGGATTTAGAAATTCAACAAATAAAGCTTCTAAAAGATAATTTTGGTTATTACTCAAACATGATTTTTTAGGTTTCTGTTCATCTAAACTTAATTTTTCTTGCTGTCTAGCAAATAACATCCTTATTCCTAAGTATATTAAATAAATAGAGCATAAAATTTTTAATGTTTTAAAAAGGACTAAGTTATTTTCTATAAAAACTAAAATAGTCAGCACTAAACCAAATTGTAATGCTGTTCCTAATATTGTACCTAATGCAGCTTGTATACTTGACAAACGAGAATTTATAAGAGCATTTCTAATAATTAATGCAATAGATGGCCCAGGCATCATTGCTGCTAATAAGTACGCTATACCTAACTCTATAAAATTATATATACTCATAGTAAAACCTGTAGTTAATTTAAGATCTAGTTTTATATTCTTTTAAAGCTTGTTTTAAACGTTTTATTCCTATCTCAATCATGTTAATATAACACAATGTAAAGCTTAAACGTAAACAACTTAGTAAAGAACTATTATGTTTAACTCCAAAAGCTGAGCCAGGCAAAAAAGATACTTTATTGTTTTCTAGGGCCTGAACAAAAAGCTTATTTGTATTAATATCGGGAAGTCTTCCCCATATAAAAAATCCACTGTTAGGTATAGAAAAATCCATCTCTGGAATATAATGTTTAATTGCTTCCGCCATTATATCTCTTTTTTTCTTAATAGTGGTTTTTAAGAAACTGAAGATGTTCATTTAGACAACCCTGGTTAAGATAATTATTAATTATGTATTGTGATAAGGTTGACGTATTGATGTCCATACCTTCTTTTAATATTTCCAGTTTTTGTATTAAATATTCCGGAGCAACAATCCAACCTAGCCTAGCCTAGCAGCAGGAGAAAGTATTTTAGAGAAAGACCCTATATAAAATACTAACCCGCTAGAGTAAGAGTAAAGTGGAGGATTTATCTTACCATAGTTAATAAACGAGTCAATCATTTATTTTGTGTAAGTTGTTGTATTTTTTAATTCCAGTAAATCATGCCTAAAATCCCCGCATAAAATTTCAAATTGATTCAATGCCAAAGACCAATTTTTAATCGGCATGGTCCATTTTTTGGCAGCATTTTTTAGAGCCAAAAATACGATTTTTAAAATAGACTTATCATCTGGAAAAACCCCTTTATTGTTGATGATTTTTCTGATTTGACGATTTATCGATTCTATCGCATTGGTAGTATAAATTACCCGCCTAATCTCATCAGGAAAAGTAAAAAGAGGAATAATCCCGCTCCAATTCCTTTACCAAATATCAGAGATCACAGGATATTTATTATCCCATTTAGCAGCAAACGATTTTAGCTCCAGATATCCTATTTCTTCGCTGTTTGCAGTGTAAATCCTTTTAAGATCCGCTGTGACCGCTTTTAAATCCTTATAAGAAACATATTTTACAGAATTCCTCGCCATATGTACTATACAGAGTTGTACAATCGTATTAGGATAAATGCTATTTATGGCTTCAGGAAAGCCTTTTAATCCATCAACGCATGCTACATATATCTGTTTTATCCCTCTGTTCTTTAGCTCAGTTACAACCTGCATCCAAAACTTGGAACCTTCATTTTTACCGACCCAGATCCCCAGTAATTCCTTTTTCCCTTCCATGTTAACACCTATTGCAAGATATACCGCTTTGTTAATTACTGTATGATTATCCCTTGCTTTAACGTGTATGCAATCCAAATATAATATTGGATATATATCGTCTAGGGACCTGTTTTGCCATGTAGTAACTTCTTCTATTACTCCGTCAGTGACAGTTGATATAAGGTCCTTGGAAATATTGGTCTGGTATATCTCCTCTAAATGGCTATGTATCTCACTGACAGTCATCCCTCTTGCATATAGTAAAATCACTTTATCATCAAAACCACTAAATCTCCTAACTCCTTCAGGAATCAATTGAGGTTCAAATTCTCCTTCCCTGTCCCTTGAAACATCTACGGTAATCTGATGACCGTCGTCATCTATAATCGTTTTTTCATAACTGCCGTTGCGACGATTATTATCGCTCTTGATTATCTTACTATGTTTAGAATAACCTAGATCGTGTTCTAATTCACTTTCAAGAATTCTCTCTACTATTTGCTTTTTAAGTTTATTAAATAATCCACCCGCGACCAAATAATTCAGATGGATCTGCTTTTGATAGTAATTCTTCGACTAATTTAGTATTTATATCTACTTCTTTTTCTGCTAATTTTTTAGCCATTTTTTCCTCTGTATTTAAGTTGCTTTTTTATAGTATCTTCTACTATATCCTTTTGCAACTTACACAAACTATATGACAGACTTTTTTTTGAATATATCAGTTAATACTCCGATTACTTACTTTCACACCTTCTGATAATAGTAAACGCCGAATTTGGGTGTGGGTTATACTTCTTTGTTTTAGCCAGTTCCCTATTGCCTCATTATATTCTGCAAGCATTATCATCGCAGATGCTTTCTGTATAGGTTCGTTCTTATATAATTTTTCTTCAACCTTGATTGCTATCCTGTTTAATTCAGAATCACTAGCTAAAATACTGAGATTTTCTTGTCTTGCTAACTCAATATATTTTCTTATTGTATCCCTCGATAGATCAAATGATCTGGCTATCTGTCTTTGGCTGTTACCTTTGATGTGCTGGTACAGCACTTCTCTAATTGTTGATATACTATATTTCCTCATTCAATTTAATTTAAACTCTAATTTAGTTAACAAATAAATTAACTAAATTAGCATTGTTCTTTTCTTTTGAAAGTGGACTTCTCACCTGGCGCAGGGGTGGACTAATATGCTTGGCGCAGATTCTTTTTTAGTGGCCTAGTATACCCCCTGGCGCACAACAGCTTTTCCTAAAAGGAGAAGAATTACCTGATATGGGCAAAAACCCCAAAGCCGTTATTGCTTTTTCTATGGCATACGGGGGAGGTCTCAGTATATTTGGAGATTTTTTATTTAAGGAATATGATAGTTACGGCAAGACTTTCTGGAATCATTTAGCCCCTCCCGTAGCATCAGATATTACTCCTCTTTACGGAGCTATCAATAAGACATTAAAGGGAAAAAATCCGGAAAAAGAAATAACTAGGTTAATCAGAGGCTATACTCCCTGTCAAAACTTGTTTTATACAGAGAAGGCCTTTAAGGAATTAATACAAGAATTAGAGTAGATAGGCTTTAAAATTATTCTAACCGTACTATTATAATAAAAACAATAAGGATTGATTTTATGAAGACAAGCAAAATTTTAGGAAAAATTAAATTATTAAAATCCATTAGTGAAATTAATGTATTACTCCGGCTTTTAAATATTGAACTAACATTAGAGAAATGATATAATGATATTGTATCAAGAGTAATAACAAAATGTCTAATAAAAAATTATCACCAAGCGATCTCAAGATATTAAGAAAGAAAGCAGTGGAAGCAATAGTTATACATGGAATAAGCAAGAAACAAGCATCTATTACCTTTGGGTTTTCTAGGAGTTCTATATGGAAATATCTTAAAGAGTACAAAATTTATAAGGAAGAAAGCTTTCGCTATAAGAAGCGAGGAGTAAAGGTAGGAACAGGATCTAAAATCAGTAAAAATCAAGAAGAGGAATTAAAATTTAAAATTTTATCACATACACCTGATGAATTGGGTATGGATTATACGTTATGGAATAGTAAAGTGGTACAAGAATATATAGAATCCAATTACCTTTATCAGTATAACAGGCGTTCTATAAGAAAAATTATGAATAGATTGGGTTTTACGTCTCAAAAACCAATTAAATCAGCCTATCAACGTAATCCAGAGAAGATAAAAGAATGCTTAACAGTCACATATCCAGAAATCAAGTCTCGTGCAATGAAAGAAAGTGCTAGAATTTATTGGGGAGATGAAATGGGGATACAATCAACAGATAATCGAGGTAAAACATATGGTCTTAAAGGCAAGACCCCAGCAATCAAGAGAAGTGGTTCAAGATTTAAATGTAATATGCTAGCTGCTATTAGTCCGTAAGGGTTTATGAACTGGATGGTATTTGAAGATAATTTTACCAGCAAAAAGTGTATTGAATTTTTAGGTAGACTGATCAGACAAATTAAGCAGAAAATATTTTTGATATTAGATAATCATAGAGTGCATCACAGTAAAAAGGTAAAAGCTTATGTAGAAAGACATAAGGACAAGCTAGAATTGTTTTATTTACCATCATATTGTCCTGATATGAATCCACAAGAACTTGTAAACCAAGATGTCAAAGCTAACTCCAATAATTTTCGAGTACTAAAATCAGTAAAAGATTTAACAATTAATGTACGGTCCTATTTAACACAAATTCAGTTTAATGGTATAAAAATTCAAAATTATTTTAAAAAGAAAGAAATAGCTTATGCTACTATATAATGTTCAATATTTAAAGGCCAGAGTAATATTCTTATGCAATCTTGGAAGAAAGTAAAAGCGAATAAGGGAACACCAGGTGTAGATGAACAATCCATATCTTATATAGAAGAAGATATTGGAGTGGACGTCTTTCTAAACGAAATTAAGGATAGCTTAATAAGCAAAACTTATAAGCCTGCCCCAGTAAAAAGGGTATATATCCTTAAATCTAATGGGAAACAAAGACCCATAGGTATACCTACAATTGCAGACCGTGTAGTGCAAACATGTATGAAACTAGTTATTGAACCAATATTCGAAGCGGATTTTAAAGACTTCTCATATGGGTTTAGACCTAAGCGAAGTGCACATATGGCTCATAGAGAGATATATAAATATCTCAACTATGGATGCAGATATGTCATTGATGCAGATGTAAGTAACTATTTCGACACTATAACTCATGACATACTTTTGAAGGCAATCAACAATAGAATTACTGATAACTCTATTGTTAGATTGATAAAACTCTGGTTGAAGGCGGGTGTAATGGAAGATATGCAAATTAGAAAGCAAATAACGGGTACGCCGCAAGGTGGAGTTATTTCTCCGCTACTTGCAAACCTTTATTTACACTATCTGGATACAGCTTGGGAAGAAAAGGGGTTTAATAAGAAAGGGCATTGACGCACATATTGTTCGCTATGCAGATGATTTTGTGGTGCTGTGCTCAAGAAGCCCCGATAAATACTTAAAGGAAGTAAATAATGTTATGGAAAATCTAAAACTTGAACTGAATGTAGATAAAACGAAAGTGATTGATACAAGACATGAGAGCTTTGATTTTCTTGGATTCCGCTTTGTGAGACAAGCCTCAAAAAGAACAGGAAAACTCAAAACATATTACTATCCGACAAACCAAGCTATGAAAACTGTCAAAGAGAAAGTTCGAGAAACAGTAAGGACAAGGCAACATTGGTTATTGCCTGAACTTATAGAAAAGAAACTAAACCCAATAATTAGGGGGTGGGCGAACTACTTCAAAGGTGGAAACTCTAGAGAACACTTTAGGAGGATAGATAGGTACATTACAATGACACTATGTATAATGTTGAGGAAGAAACATAAGAAACGAGCAAAAGGATGGAGAGACCATCCTCCTTCATGGTTTTATAATAATCATGGTCTATACAAGTTGGCAGACCAAGTAATTGTAGGAAATGAGGCGTCAAGATATGCAAGATAATTATGTGACTATAATGCAGTGGGTGAAAGTTATCGGAAAGCCGTGTAAGGGAAAACTTTACGCACGCTTTGACGAGAGGTCGCTGAGGAGATTACTTCAAATCAGAGACCTACTCTACATTAGCATAAAACCAAGGGGTATCGTTGCAATATACAATTGTTTTTCCCAGCAATTTCTTGAGGAAATTGGATAATGCTGATACCATTTCCCGCGAAGTTTTAGAATCAGTGATAAGTTCGACTAATTCCATATATCTTGGTGGATTAAAAAAATGAGTAATCACAAAATTTGTACGGATGCTACTAGGAAGTTTCTCCTTTAATTGTGATAAAGGTAAAGTGGAGGTATTGGAGAGTCTGTCATATAGTTTGTGTAAGTTGCAAAAGGATATAGTAGAAGATACTATAAAAAAGCAACTTAAATACAGAGGAAAAAATGGCTAAAAAATTAGCAGAAAAAGAAGTAGATATAAATACTAAATTAGTCGAAGAATTACTATCAAAAGCAGATCCATCTGAATTATTTGGTCGCGGGTGGATTATTTATTACTCCGGCCTTTAAATATTGAACTAACATTAGAGAAATGATATAATGATATTGTATCAAGAGTAATAACAAAATGTCTAATAAAAAATTATCACCAAGCGATCTCAAGATATTAAGAAAGAAAGCAGTGGAAGCAATAGTTATACATGGAATAAGCAAGAAACAAGCATCTATTACCTTTGGGTTTTCTAGGAGTTCTATATGGAAATATCTTAAAGAGTACAAAATGTATAAGGAAGAAAGCTTTCGCTATAAGAAGCGAGGAGTAAAGGTAGGAACAGGATCTAAAATCAGTAAAAATCAAGAAGAGGAATTAAAATCTAAAATTTTATCACATACACCTGATGAATTGGGAATGGATTATACGTTATGGAATAGTAAAGTGGTACAAGAATATATAGAATCCAATTACCTTTATCAGTATAACAGGCGTTCCATAAGAAAAATTATGAATAGATTGGGTTTTACGTCTCAAAAACCAATTAAATCAGCCTATCAACGTAATCCAGAGAAGATAACAGAATGGTTAACAGTCACATATCCAGAAATCAAGTCTCGTGCAATGAAAGAAAGTGCTAGAATTTATTGGGGAGATGAAATGGGGATACAATCAACAGATAATCGAGGTAAAACATATGGTCTTAAAGGCAAGACCCCAGCAATCAAGAGAAGTGGCTCAAGATTTAAATGTAATATGCTAGCTGCTATTAGTCCGTAAGGGTTTATGAACTGGATGGTATTTGAAGATAATTTTACCAGCAAAAAGTGTATTGAATTTTTAGGTAGACTGATCAGACAAATTAAGCAGAAAATATTTTTGATATTAGATAATCATAGAGTGCATCACAGTAAAAAGGTAAAAGCTTATGTAGAAAGACATAAGGACAAGCTAGAATTGTTTTATTTACCATCATATTGTCCTGATATGAATCCACAAGAACTTGTAAACCAAGATGTCAAAGCTAACTCCAATAATTTTCGAGTACTAAAATCAGTAAAAGATTTAACAATTAATGTACGGTCCTATTTAACACAAATTCAGTTTAATGGTATAAAAATTCAAAATTATTTTAAAAAGAAAGAAATAGCTTATGCTACTATATAATGTTCAATATTTAAAGGCCAGAGTAATAATAAACTTAAAAAGCAAATAGTAGAGAGAATTCTTGAAAGTGAATTAGAACACGATCTAGGTTATTCTAAACATAGTAAGATAATCAAGAGCGATAATAATCGTCGCAACAGCAGTTATGAAAAAACGATTATAGATGACGACGGTCATCAGATTACCGTAGATGTTTCGAGGGACAGGGAAGGAGAATTTGAACCTCAATTGATTCCTGAAGGAGTTAGGAGATTTAGTGGTTTTGATGATAAAGTGATTTCACTATATGCAAGAGGGATGACTGTCAGTGAGATACAGGGCCATTTAGAGGAGATATACCAGACCAATATTTCCAAGGACCTTATATCAACTGTCACTGACGGAGTAATAGAAGAAGTTACTACATGGCAAAACAGGTCCCTAGACGATGTATATCCAATATTATATTTGGATTGCATACACGTTAAAGCAAGGGATAATCATACAGTAATTAACAAAGCGGTATATCTTGCAATAGGTGTTAACATGGAAGGGAAAAAGGAATTACTGGGGATCTGGGTCGGTAAAAATGAAGGTTCCAAGTTTTGGATGCAGGTTGTAACTGAGCTAAAGAACAGAGGGATAAAACAGATATATGTAGCATGCGTTGATGGATTAAAAGGCTTTCCTGAAGCCATAAATAGCATTTATCCTAATACGATTGTACAACTCTGTATAGTACATATGGCGAGGAATTCTGTAAAATATGTTTCTTATATAAGGATTTAAAAGCGGTCACAGCGGATCTTAAAAGGATTTACACTGCAAACAGCGAAGAAATAGGATATCTGGAGCTAAAATCGTTTGCTGCTAAATGGGATAATAAATATCCTGTGATCTCTGATATTTGGCAAAGGAATTGGAGCGGGATTATTCCTCTTTTTGCTTTTCCTGATGAGATTAGGCGGGTAATTTATACTACCAATGCGATAGAATCGATAAATCGTCAAATCAGACAAATCATCAACAATAAAGGGGTTTTTCCAGATGATAAGTCTATTTTAAAAATCGTATTTTTGGCTCTAAAAAATGCTGCCAAAAAATGGACCATGCCGATTAAAAATTGGTTTTTGGCATTGAATCAATTTGAAATTTTATGCGGGGATTTTAGGCATGATTTACTGGAATTAAAAAATACAACAACTTACACAAAATAAATTGATTGACTCGTATTGGATGCTAATATTGCTGTCGGTTTCAGGTATTTACTAACAGATTCATACAATTGATGCTTTATTTCAAGTTTTTCAACAATTACTTCAATAACTAAATCTGCTTCTTTTATTAGAGAAATGTCATCTTCTAAATTCCCGATTTTATGTATTTTGGCATAATTAGGGTGAGATAGTGGAGCAGGTTTTTGTGTAAATAACTTATCATAAGCATCGTTTACAATTTTGTTTTTATTACCTGACTTATTATCGGCAACATCAAGTAAAATAACATTAGTTTTAGAGTTGGCAACTTGGGCAGCTATACCGCTTCCCATTACCCCAGCTCCAATTACACAAACAGTTTCTATTTTTTGCATAACTTCCTCCTTATAGACTCTTTAAAGATTAATTTATAATCAAATCTTTGTCAGCAGCTGCAAAAAATATTCGAAAAATGTTATAACCCTGCTGCAGCTGCCTCTTTCTTCTCAAGGTTTTTTACCCCCAAAGCGTCGAGAAAAGACCTTAATTCCTGCCTTGCAGCTACATGAGAAATGCTAAAAGCCTTATTGTAATTTGCTACTTTTAAATCAAGCAAAGTTAAGCCGTGGGGAAATAATTCCCTAAAAATAACTCTTTCGCTAAAACCGGGAACAATACGAAAAGAAATTCTTTTTGATAACTTCTCAAGTGTGTCGTTGACGTTTCTTTTATTATGAGCATCGAGGTTTGCCAGTCGATTCCTAAGCACTATCCAATCAATTGAACCTTTATCCCTGGCTGCCCTTTCCATTTTTTGTTCCCAGATCATTTGGCTGTAAATGGACGGTTTTAATATATCAAAAGTTTCAGCGTCTATTTTAGCCATTACGTCTAAATCTAGAAAACTGTCGTTTACGGGAGTAATTACCGTATCCGCATAAGAATGGGCAAATCTTGACAAATGGGTATAACTTCCGGGTGTATCAATTACCACATAGTCTGCATAATCCCTGATTTGATCTAAAACTTGCCTAAAACGATTTTTTTCTTCTTCTTTCTCAGCTAAACTCTGTTTAGGACTATCCTGAATATGAAAATGCACCGGCATTAGTACTTTATTATCAGGATTTTTGTCGTTATATAATTTGCGATTATTTATGTAGCTGCTTAGTGACCCCTGCCGAGAGTCTACATCAATACTTGCAATCTGATACCCCCGCTCGAGCAGACCAATAATCAAATGCATTGAACATGTAGTTTTTCCAGCCCCACCTTTTTCGTTACCGACAACAAAAATATGAGGTTTCTTATTTGGACTCATAATTGTCTTTTACAAATTGATTTAATAATCTTACGCCAAAACCTACAGCACCTTTATGGCAAATTGGATTTGTTCCTTTTTTATCGTAGGCCACCCCTGCTATGTCTAGGTGAGCCCATTTTACTCCCTCTTTAATAAAGCGGCCTATAAAATGTGCAGCAGTAGAACTACCTGCTAAGCCTTTTTCAGAACCGATATTCGCGATATCAGCAACTGTGGATTTGAGCATATCGTTATAGTCGGGGTGCAAAGGCATACGCCATAACTTCTCGTTTGTTTTAAGTGATGAGGCAATCAACTGGTGAGCTAGCTTGTCATCGTTTGCGTAACAGCCTGCATAAGTATTGCCTAAAGAAATCGAAATAGCCCCTGTTAAGGTTGCTATATTCACTATACAAGCTGGTTTAAAGTGTTCTTGGAGATAGGTTACGCAATCACACAAAACTAAACGTCCTTCAGCATCGGTATTTAAAACTTCCACAGTTTGACCAGACATTGTCCTAACAACGTCACCAGGTCTTTGAGCGTTTCCTCCTGGCATGTTTTCAACTAATCCTACTATACCGACTACATTAACTTTAGCATTTCTAAGCGCAAGAGCTTTAATAACACCGACTACAGCTGCAGATCCGCCCATATCATATTTCATATCTGCCATACCAGCGGCTGGTTTTAACGAAATACCACCGGTATCAAAGGTTACTCCTTTACCAACAAAACATATTGGATCACTATCGTCGTCTAACCCATTATACTTCATCACCACTAATTTGGATTCGTTAGAAGAACCTTGGCCAACTCCAAGTAACGCTCCCATACCAAGGCTACGCATTTGGCTTTCCCCGAGTACATCTACATCAATCCCAAGTGGTTCCAATTTTTCTAATATTCTTTCAGCATAACTTTCTGGATTCAGAATATTTGGTACTTCATTGATGCAATCCCGAGCAAAGAACACTCCTAAAGCCGAAGATTTTTGCTCTTCAAAAAATTTAAGTGCGTGCTCGTGATCATCAACTATGATATCAAAATCCTCAGTGATGAACTTGTCATCATTACTTTTCATGGTTTGGTATTTATCAAATCTATAAGAAGCAAGCAGCGCTCCCCCGCCTAATAAAGCTGCAATTTTTTCCTGTTTAAGAGAGCCTATTTTATTTGGTATCCGGATTCCAACTGAAGACGCTTTACAAGAAGTAGCAAGCGAGTGAATTTTTCCACCTATTTCTTCAATTTTTACTTCTGAAATATTATCTTCTGAACCTAGAGCAATTAAAATGAGGTAACGTACCTCTCCATCTTTATTGGTTGTAGTTAAAATTTTTGAATAACCGTATTCTGGTTTAAAAATTCTTTTATCTTTAATAGTTTTAGATATGAGACCATGATGTTTCTGATCAATTAACATGGTGTCAGAATCTATTTTTAACTGATCATTGATAATAATAGCTATGGCTTCATTATTATCCAGGTCTTTATTTTCGAAAGAAACTTTTAACATTGTGCTTATCCTTATATTTAATCAAAAATATAAGTATATAATCACACTCCAGGGTTTACAATATAAATTCAAAATCCTGGAAGCTATTTATAAACCCTAAAGTATAAATAAGATAAAATTTTTACTTTCATGCTTCAATTAAATATGTTTTTCCTTAAGAACACGGAATTCTATTACCATAGCCCTAATTTTATAACCCGTAGGAAGTTATTGACGCAAAAACTATTTAATAATATTATTCCTCGTTTGGTAATTATTGGTTTAGCTCTCTAGTTATATTTTACTTGGTTTATTTTATTAATGTATAGCGACTTAGTGGCTTTTTGGCCTCATCTTTATTACATAATTAAAGGTACTGGGGTTACTTTGCAATACAGTATTGCCTCAGTATGTTTCGGTATGATAATCGGGACATTGCTTGCTATTTGCAAGACCGCAGACAGTAAATTACTCCGAGTATTTGCCGTTAGTTATACCTCAGTTTTTAGAGGTACCCCAATGCTTGTACAGTTAACCATAATCCATTACGGCTTACCTAGTTTACTTGGAATTAAAATAAGCATATTTATTTCCGGAGTGGTTGCATTTTCCTTAAATTCCGGGGCGTATGTTTCGGAAATTATTAAAGCCGGCATTAAAGGGGTTGATAAAGGTCAAATAGAAGCAGCAAAAGCTTTAGGTATTCCCCCTGTACTAAGAATGAAAGACATAATTTTACCTCAGGCTTTGCGTAATATTCTACCGGCTTTAGTAAATGAACTAATCAATTTAATCAAAGAGTCAGCGCTAATATCGGTTATAGGGGGTATGGATATAATGAAAAGGGCCCAAACTGTCTCAGCAGAGACTTATAGTTATTTTACCCCAATGCTAACAGCAGCCATTACTTATTACATAATGGTTATGATAGTTAGCTCTTTTGCTAAAATTTTAGAAAGAAGATTAGCTTTATGATAACGCTTCAGAATGTGTCAAAAAGCTTTGTAGGGCAAAAAGTTATTTCTGATATTAATCTGGTTTTTGACAAGAGGGAAACGGTAGTCATAATTGGTTCTTCTGGAAGTGGAAAATCGACTTTAATACGTTGTATAAACAATTTAGAAAACCCCACTAGTGGATCGGTATTAATAGATGGGAAAAAACTAACAAGACGTAATAGAGGAAAGTTATGTTTCAAGATTGGTATGGTTTTTCAGCAGTTCCATCTTTTTCCGCACATGACTGTTTTAGAAAATTTAACCTACGGGCCGATTAATGTTATTAAAGTGCATCCAAAAGAATCGGAAGGAAAAGCTAAGGTTCTGTTAAAACAATTCGGTGTCCTCGAAAAAGCTTCCTTTTATCCTATGGACTTATCTGGTGGTCAAAAGCAAAGAGTAGCAATAGCACGGGCTTTGATGATGGATCCTGAAATTATGCTATTTGATGAACCTACTTCTGCGCTAGATCCTGAAGTAATAAAAGATATCATAGAAATCATTTCTCAGCTAAAGAATCAAATGACGATGATAGTTATTACCCACCATATAAAATTTGCAAAAATTATTGCTGATAGAATTATTTTTATGGATCAAGGAAGGGTTTTAGCAGACCAGCCGGCAAATGAATTTTTTACCAAACCAAATTCTCATCGAGCAAGATTATTTCTACAAAATGTAGGTGATTTGATATAGATTCACCATTGTAGGTGGAGTTAATCTAGAGCTAACCTTAACAAATAAAAACCACAAAGTATTTTAATAACAACAATAGTAGTCATGATTTATGGTAAATCTTCGGTAGTATTTGGTATTATATATACTTAAGACCGATTTGATAGTGTATACCAACTTAATCTTAATAAAAAAATTAAGATAAAAAATTTTAAAACAAATGTTTATGCAGGACTCAAAATGAAATTAGGTATATTATCACGGAGTAAAAAGATTTATTCCACCCAAAGGTTAGTGGAAGCAGCAGAAAAAAGAGGTCACGAAGTTAAGGTAGTCGACGTATTAAAATGTTATGTCAATATTACCGCCAATAATCCTCATATCTATTATAAAAACGATTTCGAAAAATCTAAATTGGAATTTGACGCAGTAATACCAAGAATCGGCTCAAAAGTTACTTCTTATGGAGCAGCTGTTCTGCGGCAGTTCGAAGTTTCTGGTGTCTATTCCTTAAATGGATCGGTTGCAATCACTAGATCTCGAGATAAACTTAGAGCACATCAATTACTTGCTAGAAAAAATATCGCAATGCCCATAACAAGTTATGCTCACTCGGCAAATGCTACAGAAGATCTTATAAAATTCGTCGGTGGTGCTCCTCTCATTGTTAAAGTCTTAAGCGGGACTCAAGGCCGGGGAGTATTACTTGCGGAAACTAATAAAGCGGCTGAAAGTTTAATTAATGCCTTTTTAAATTTAGAAGCAGATTTCTTGGTACAGGAATTCATCAAAGAAGCTGGTGGTTCAGATATTAGGTGTTTTGTGATTGGAGATAAAGTTTTTGCAGCTATGAAACGCCAAAGTGCTGATGGTGATTTTCGTTCCAATTTACATAGTGGCGGCAGTGCTGAACCTGTGAAACTTAGGCCTGAAGAAAGAACTGTAGCCGTAAAAGCAGCAAAATCTTTAGGTCTTGAGGTAGCAGGAGTAGATATTGTAAGATCATCCCATGGGCCGTTAGTACTGGAAGTCAATTCATCTCCTGGCCTCGAAGGAATAGAAAAGGTAACAGGCAAGGACATTGCCACTGCAATTATAGAACATATAGAAAAGTTTGCTATTAATCGCTTTAAAAAAAAGAAGACACCGGAAAATATGAAGTTTTAAGTTATGGAAACAGAAAAAAGCTTGGTTATTAATGGGCTAAAAATAGAAAAAGGGGAACGAAAACAATTAGAGATTGTAATTGCTAAACTCTATGACCATACAGATATTACCATACCGGTAGAAGTGATTCGTGGAAAAGAAGATGGCCCTGTAATGTTTGTTAGCGGTGCTATACATGGTGACGAAATTAATGGTGTTGAATCAATAAAAAGGCTACTTTCTCGCAAAAATATCCTTTCCTCTATAAAAGGTACTTTAATTGCTGTACCAATTGTAAATGTTTTTGGTTTTAATCGTAACCTTAGATACCTACCAGATAGAAGGGATTTGAATAGAACATTTCCTGGTTCAAAAAATGGTTCCCTTGCTTCGCGAATAGCGCATGTTTTTATGAAAGAAATAGTAATGAAATGTCAATATGGTATTGACCTTCACACCGGCAGCGCTCATAGGTTTAATCTCCCACAAGTCAGAGGGTGTTTAGATGATCCTGAGGTAGAAAAGCTAGCAAAAGCACTTGGTGTTCCAGTAATTTTAAATTCTAATATGAGGGATGGATCCTTGCGTCAGGCGGCTTTTGAAAAAGGGATAAATATTTTACTGTTTGAGGGGGGAGAAGCTTTAAGATATGACGAGAAAATAATTTCTTCAGCAGAAAACGGAATTATTGCTGTCATGTGCGAAATTGGCATGATTCAGAAAAAATCTGTTAGGTCAAGGCTGCCAAAATCTAGAGAAGTATTTAGAGCTGAATCGAGCCATTGGGTTCGCGCTCCAATTAGTGGAAGCTTGTAAGTGAAGAAAAAAATCGGTAATAAAGTAAATAAAGATCAAATACTTGGCATAATTTCGAACCCTTTTGGTACTGAAAAAACCTATGTTAAAGCAAAAAAAACTGGAATTATTATTGGTATTACGATGATGCCTCTTGTTAGCAATGGAGATGCTTTATTCCACGTAGCAACATTTGATAATGTAAGAGCTGTTGCTGAGGAAGTAATGTATTTTGATGAGGAATTAGAATAATGCTAACTAAAGAATCGTTGTTGGTTGGTTGGAGGGAATGGGCCTCTCTGCCAATGTTAAATACTCCTTTAATAAAAGTAAAAATTGATACAGGGGCAAAAACTTCTGCCATTCATGCTTATGATTTAGACATTTTAGAAATAAACAACAAAAAATACGCTAAATTTGTAATCCATCCTTTACAAAAAAATGATAGTATTACAAGGTATGCCTTAGCTGAAATTATCGATAGCCGAGTAGTTAGGAGCTCAAATGGTCATAAAGAAGAACGTGTAGTTATTAGATCGCCAATAAAAATAGGTCATCATTATTGGGATATTGATATAACACTTACAAAACGTGACATAATGCGTTATAGAATGCTTCTTGGAAGAGAAGCTATGAAGTCTCTACTTGTTAATCCAGGTAAATCTTATTGCCAAGGAAAAGTATCATCTAAAAAAGCTAGATTTGAATATGGAAATAATTATGCTTAGAAGGCTTATCCCAGTAACTGATCCGATAACGGCCATTTCTCAGACTTATATATCTTCAAAATTCATTAAAAAATGATTATCAAATTGGTCGGCAATTGCTATTAACGTAAAATTTAAAATTAGAAATAATAACTTGTAAGAATTAGTATTATAATGTATATATATTTTGTTTATCATGCTTCTTAAAAAAAATTAAATCTGGCTAAAGTGGTAAAGCAGATTTACGATTTAATTTTATAAAAAATATGTATGAAAAGTGCTATTAAAGTTGCGGTTATTGGTTGTGGTTATTGGGGGGAAAATTTAGTACGGAACTTTTTCGAATTGGGGGTTTTGGATGCTATTTGTGACGAAAAAGAAGTAGTCGCTAAAGAAATGGCTAAAACTTATAACGTTAAAGCATTGACATTTAATGAAGTTATCGAAAGTAATGTAGATGCAGTAGTAATAGCTTCCCCTGCATTTAAGCATGCTGAGCATGTAAAACAATCACTACTGGCAGGTAAACATGTATTTGTGGAAAAACCACTTGCAATAAGTGTACAAGATGCAGAAGAGCTTTGTTTAATAGCAAATAAAGTCAATAAAAAGCTAATGGTAGGTCATCTTTTACAATACCACCCTGCATACCAAAAATTAAAACAGCTTGTTTCAGAAAATAAATTAGGTAAATTACAATATATATATTCTAATAGGCTTAGTCTAGGAAAAATAAGAACAGAAGAAAACGTACTATGGAGTTTTGCTCCACACGATATATCTATGATACTAGGTATTATTGGTAGTGACCCCGAGCAGGTTTGGTCGACAGGTTCCTCCTTTTTTAATAAAGAAATAGAGGATACGGCAACTTTGCACTTATTATTCAAGAATGGCCTTAAGGCCCATATATTTGTTTCATGGTTTCACCCTTATAAAGAACAAAAGCTTGTAGTCATAGGAGACAAGTCTATCGCAGTTTTTGATGATTGTTTGCCATGGGATAAGAAACTACAACTGTATAATCATAAAGTTAATTGGGAAGATAGCTTTCCGGTTATAGAGAAATCTAACCCTATTAATGTTGAATTAGCTGAAGTTGAGCCTTTAAAAAACGAATGCCAGCATTTTTTAAATTCCATTATACAAAATAAAAATCCTCTAACTTCTGGTGAAAAAGGGTTAAAAGTCTTAAGAGTTCTGGATGCAGCTGAAATTTCTTTAAAAAAAAAGGTTTCAATTAATTTAGAAGGAGAAGACAGCAATTATTTTGTCCATGAAACTGCAATTGTCGATAATGGCTGCGTAATAGGCTCTGGAACGAAAATATGGCATTTTTCCCATATATTAAAAGGTACGAAAATTGGTGAAAATTGTGTTATTGGCCAAAATGTTATGATAGGTCCAGATGTTATAGTGGGTGACCGCTGTAAAATCCAAAATAATGTCAGTTTATATAATGGGGTGATTTTAGAAGATGGGGTGTTTTGCGGACCGTCTTGTGTTTTTACTAATGTCAACAATCCTAGATCTGAAATAGAACGCAAGGATGAATTTAGAAAAACTTACGTTAGGAAAGGCGTTACCATAGGAGCAAATGCTACAATAGTTTGTGGTGTGGAATTGGGAAAGTACAGCTTTGTTGGTGCAGGCGCTGTGGTAACAAAAAATGTTAAACCCCATGCTTTAGTTGTAGGTAATCCTGTACGTCAAATCGGGTGGATGAGCCATTCAGGAAATAGATTAGGTGAAGATCTCTTATGCCCTTTTGAGAACAGAAAATATAGGTTAAATTCCGACAATGAACTTGAAGAAGTAATATCTTAAATAAATACAATTCATTTTTATAAGCTAATAAAAAAACAATATGGCCTCTAAAGAAACAAAAGTGATTGAAATTGCTAATCAGAAACATGAATTAGCCCAAGCTATACTCAGTAAAAAATGTACCATAGGTATAATGGGCCTAGGCTATGTAGGCCTGCCATTAGCCCGGGCGGTAGTTAGTCAGGGTTATAACTGTATCGGTTTTGACAAGAATATTAAGAGAATAGAAAAATTAAATACCGGTAAGACATACATAAAAACGTTAAGTAATGAAGACATAGTATCGTTAAATGAAAGTTCAAAGTTCTTCCCGACTACCAATGAGAAGGATATTGCTAAAATGGATATAATACTTATATGTGTTCCGACGCCGCTTACGAAAAATAGAGAACCTGATATGAACTATGTTTCTTCGGCAACTAAAACAATAGCGTCCTACCTCAGGAAAGGACAACTGATTATACTGGAATCAACTACTTATCCGGGTACTACACAAGAGTTATTATTTCCTACGCTTGAAAAAAGTGGTCTAAAAATAGGAAAAGACATATATTTGGCTTATTCTCCTGAACGCGAAGACCCCGGTAATGTTGCATATAATACTTCAACGATACCTAAGGTTGTAGGGGCGGATGATAATGATTCTAGGGAACTAGCCATTACTTTTTACAAGCAAATAATTACTACGGTCGCTGAAGTTAGTACTTCTGCTACTGCAGAAGCTGTTAAATTAACAGAAAATATTTTCCGTTTTGTAAATATTGCCCTGGTAAATGAATTAAAGTGCATATTTTCTAAAATGGATATAGATATATGGGAAGTTATCGACGCTGCAAAAACCAAACCTTTTGGTTATATGCCTTTTTATCCTGGTCCTGGACTTGGAGGGCATTGCATACCTATTGATCCTTTTTATTTAACATGGAGAGCTAGAGAATTCGGTATGCCTACGCAACTTGTGGAGTTAAGTGGCAACATTAATAAACAAATGGGTGATTATGTTATCGAAAAACTTCGTAAAGAAATGGATCTTCGTTTCGGTAAAGGACTAAGGAACAGTAAAATTCTAGTTATAGGAGTTGCGTATAAAAAGAATGTAGATGATTTGAGAGAGAGCCCTTCGTTAAAAATTATACAAGATCTTTTAGATAGCAAAGCAGAAGTAGATTATTACGATCCATTAATTAGTACTATAGATCATGATAGTGAATATCCTCGGCTAGTAGGAATAAAATCAATATTTCTGACTATTGAAGCTATCCAGTCTCATGATGCAATAATTGTATGTACGGATCATGACTCGATAGATTATAAAACGGTTATAGAGAATGCTAGCCTTATAATCGATACCAGAAATGTATTTAAAAACAAAAACCTTGAGGGAAGTAATGTGGTCAAAGCATAATTTATCTGAAAATGTTGTTGAAATACCTATAATCAATTTTATTGATCTTCAGGAACAACAGAAAAAAATTAGACTTCAAATAGAAGAAGCTATAAAAAGAGTTTTAGATCATGGGACATATATAATGGGCCCTGAAGTAACAGAACTTGAGAAAAACCTTTCCTCTTTTTGCGGGGTTAAACATTCAATTACTTGTTCTGATGGTACTGATGCTTTAGCCCTAGGCTTAATGGCAATGGGAGTAGGTCCAGGTGATGCGGTTTTTGCCCCTAGCTTTACTTTTGCTTCTACCGCTGAAGTAGTAGCTTTAGTTGGTGCTACTCCAATTTTTATTGATGTTCTGCCAGAAACTTACAATATAAGTGTTGAAAGTTTGAATAAAGGTATAGAACTTTCAAAAAATCTTGGACTAAGGCCAGTGTGTATTATTCCAGTAGACTTGTTCGGGCAACCTGCTGATTATGATAGCATCACAGCTGTAGCTAAAGAGCATAAACTTTGGGTTATGGCAGATGGAGCCCAAGCTTTTGGGGCTTATTATAAAAGCCGTAGAGTAGGAAATATCGGAGATATAACTACTACTAGCTTTTTTCCTGCTAAACCACTTGGGTGTTATGGAGATGGAGGAGCGGTATTTACTAATAATGATGAAATAGCTACTAAACTAAGAAGCTTAAAGATACATGGGAAAGGATCAGACAAATATGATAACGTGATGATAGGAATAAATGGTCGTTTGGATACTATCCAAGCTGCTATCCTTATTGAAAAGCTTAAAATATTTGAGGAGGAAATTACTTCGAGGCAAAAAATAGCTAAATACTACACTGATAATATTACTGATGTACTAAAAAAGCCTCAAGTTATTGAAGGCGCAACTTCTGTTTGGGCACAATACACGATGGTCCTTCCAGAAAATATTGATAGATCTGAGTTAATGTTGAAGTGTAAAGAAGTAGGTATCCCAACTTCTGTTTATTACATCAAACCTTTGCACTTACAAAAAGCGTATAACCGCTATCCTATAGCTGAAAAAGGTGGTCTAAAAGTATGCGAGCATTTAGCTGAAAATGTTTTAAGTATTCCTATGTATCCTTATCTTAGTGAAGCACATCAACAGTATATTGTAGATAGGTTAAATGAGGTTATTTTAAATTTAAGCAAATAAAACTATGAAAATAATAACTGTTATTGGTGCCAGGCCACAATTTATTAAAGCAGCTGTGGTCTCAAACGCAATAAAAGTGTTAAATAATAGCCTTTTAAAGGAGGTTATTGTACATACCGGACAGCATTTTGATAAAAATATGTCCCAGATTTTCTTTGACCAGCTTGAAATTCCTAAACCAGATTATAATTTAAACGTTTCTGGTGGTTCACATGGTAAAATGACCGCGGAAATGTTAATAGGTATAGAAGAAATTATATTAATTGAGAAACCAGATTGGGTGCTAGTATATGGAGATACAAATTCTACGCTTGCTGGCGCAATAGCTGCCGCTAAATTACACGTACCTATAATACACGTTGAATCAGGTTTGCGCTCATTTAACATAAAAATGCCGGAGGAAATAAACAGGGTATTAGTAGATAGAATTTCTGAAATACATTTTTGTACTAGTGAGGTTGCTGTACAAAATTTAAAAGCAGAGGGAATAACAGGGAAAGTTTATAATGTAGGAGATGTAATGTATGATGCACTTCTATTTTATAGCAATAGAATGGATAGTAAAAACGATAAGATTTTTTATGATAATTTTTTAGGTGGAAAAAAGCCGTATGTTTTGGTGACCTGTCATAGAGCAGAAAATACTGATAATAAACATAGATTGGAAAATATATTAACTGCTTTGCAGAAACTTGCTAAAGAAATTGCTGTAATTTTTCCTGTACATCCCCGCACTAAAAAACTAATTAAGGAATACGGTTTTAGTCATTATTTGGATAATGTTATAACTACTGATCCATTATCTTATCAAGAAATGTTATGGTTACAAAAGAACGCACGGGCTATAATTACTGATTCTGGGGGAATGCAAAAAGAGGCGTACTTCTTAAAGGTTCCTTGTGTAACGATTAGAGAAGAAACAGAATGGTTAGAAACTGTAGAATCTGGAGCGAATGTAATTGTTGGGGTATCAGTAGAAAAAATTATTGAACATGCATCAAACCCGGTGGTTAATCTATCTAGTTTTGAGGGTAAAGTATACGGTTCAGGAGATGCAGGCATGAAAATCGTTAATAAAATAATCGAATTAGGATTATAAGCTCATTAGGTAATGTATTAACGATATGGTAACCAGCATATTAATGGTTGTATAAACAGTTAACAAATAAATTTTAAAAAGTAATTTTCGTAATATAAGTAATAATGTTTCGATTAATTAAACACAAAATTCAAGAGATTTTTTTAGCAAATAAAGCAAAAAACTATTGGAGAAATTGTGATAAGTGGCCACTTAAAGATATTTCTGTAGAGATATATAACAACCAAATAAAAGCTGTGAGGGAATTTTTTATCCCGCTTTTACAAAAAGATTCTTCAGTTTTAGATTTAGGGTGTGGTGATGGGTGGCTTAGCTTTGAAATAGCTCCTTTAGTTTGCCATGTTGATGCTATAGATATATCAGAAAAACTCATTCATATTGCTCAGGAAACTCAGAAAGTTAATAATATCAACAATATTATCTTCAACGTTGGTGAGGTAGACAAGGTAATTGACACGAATATCCTATATGATTCGGTGATGTGCATGGGATTATTCACATGTGTTTTAAAAGATTCTGTAATGAAAAAGGTAATTAAACAAATTAGTTTAAAATTAAAACCGGATGGAATCCTTTTTGTGAGAGATAGCCTTAACAAAAAGGTTACTCAATCGTTTGTACAAGGAAATTACGTTGCTATATACCGTCAAGAATGCTATTATACCAGTCTATTTGTCAATGAAGGCTTTAAATTGCTTTATGAAGGGAATTTATCTGATAAAGTAAGTGATACAGGGTATTTTAGCGGATTTAAGATTTTAAAAAAAATTAAGTATGAATAATAAGAGAATATATGGTTTAAAAAAAGAAATTAACTCTCGAAGTGTTAAGAGTTTTTATAATACTAGGGCAAAGATTCCTGATAGCCATTTACACGCAATAATGTTGCAACCTAAAAGTTCTGATTTGCCTATACAAAGAAATGAATTTGAAAAAAAGGTTATTTTAGATAATATATTGTTAGAGGGCACCTCTAACATTCTAGATATTGGATGTGGTGCTGGAAGAATTGCTGCAATAATACCTAATAGCTTAAATTATTGTGGGTTAGATTTTGCTGAAGAATTTATTGAAATAGCTCAGCAAACCTTTCAAGAAAATGAAAATTTTTCTTTTTACAACTTAGATATAGCTAATTTTCAGAATTATGAACCAATTCGAGGCAAAAAATTTAATATAGTTTTTATTGTGGGGGTTTTAATATATTTGAACGATTCAATTGTTCAAAACCTTTTTACTCACCTTTTAGACTTTTTTGATAAAACGCAGATATTACAGGTTTATTTAAGGGAGTCAATTTCTTTATTAGAAACAAGGCTGACACTAGATGATTTTTATTCGGAGACGCTAGAGGATAATTATAGTGCTATATATAGAACCGATCAAGAATATAAGGATTTATTAAAAATATTCGAATCTATCGGGCTTTATTTATCTAAAGAATTATTATTTCCAGAAGTTTTAGCAAATAATAAAGAGACTAGGCAGAAACTTTACATATTAAAGAGAGAATAAATGAAAACAGCATTCTGTTTTGATATGGATGGGACAATAACAAAACTTGAAGTGTTGCCATTATTAGCTAGGGAGTTAGGTATAGAGCCGGAAATGTCTATATTAACTCAGGCAACAATAAATGGGTTTTTGCCTTTTGATCAATCTTTCCGTCTGCGAATACGTTTGTTAGCGGATATACCTATTCACAAAGTACAAAATATAGTCGAAAATGTACCACTTCAAACTCAGATCATTAATTTTATTCAAGCCAACCTAGGAAATTGTTATATAGTGACCGGAAACCTAGACATATGGATAGAAAAGTTAATAAAAAAAATAGGGTGTAATTTTTATTCTACTAAAGCTGAGTATAGTGGTGATAAATTAATGGGGCTAAAGACTTCCTTTAGCAAAGCTGAAGCAATAAAGGATCTAAGAAATAAAGGATATGGGCGTATTGTGGCAATAGGTGATGGGATGAATGATGTCCAAATGTTTGAAGTAGCGGATATTAAAATTGCCTTTGGAGGAGTTCATCAACCAGTGCTGTCTTTAATAAAGCTGTCTGATTATGTAATTTATAATGAAAAAAGCCTATGCAATCTGCTAAAAATGCTATAATTCTTGCTGCTGGGATGGGAAGTAGGCTTGGGATGAATCAGCCTAAGTGTCTAGTTGAGGTTCATAACAAGAAAATAATTGATTATCAGTTAGAGTTATTAAGAAATTTTAACGATATTAGAATAGTTGTAGGTTTTAAAGAAGAAGAAGTAATTGATTACGTAAGCAAGATTAGAAAAGATGTCGTTTTTGTGCGTAATAGCCAATATAATACCACTAGTAATATTTTTAGTGCAGCGCTTGCAACGAAACATTTAGCTCAACCATTTTTCCTTTTAGATGGGGACGTTATAATTAATAAAAATGATTTTGCAAGATTTGTTAAAAAATGTACAGAATCTCAGGATAATATTGTAGGGATAACTAAAACAAAAACAGAAGAACCGGTGTTTGTAGAGGTAAAAAATGGATATGTAGGTAGATTTTCTACTAATTATACAACTGCCTATGAATGGTGCGGTTTAGCATATTTTTATAATTTAAAAATTGAGGATAGTTATCAGGGATATATATATAAAATTTTAGAAAAAAATTTACCAATAAAAGCTTATAGATTAGAAGTTTATGAAATTGATACCCCTTATGATTATGCCTTGGCTATTAAAATGTTAAAGGATGAATTGTATTAGAAGAGAGTGCCAGGCAATGAAAACTTTACTAACAATGCTTATTGGAAAAAGCAAAATACAGAAGGAAGAGGGGTGCATGGATGTAAATACACTATCAACTATTAGACAAGATCTTGACAAAGTAATAAACGATAATTATTCATATTTTAACTTTAATCAACAAGCTATTAATCGCCAAAAATATAACATATGGGAAGGAAATCAAAAATTACTTGATAGATTTTATACACAAACAAATAATATTGGAAAACCAATCCAAGTTGTATTTATGGTCGCGGACACTGCATTATGGGATGTTTTTCAACCGATTTATTATAAATTATCTTCAAATCCTGAATTTAAAACTAAGGTTATTGCTTTTAAACGTGTGGATGTTCAACCTGATAAGACATACGTTGAAATAGTAGATTTCTTTTTAAGTAGAGGTATTGCAGCCGAGGTAGTAGGATTTGATGAAAAGGGGTATTTCCCTCCAATTACTCCTCAAGATGCTGATGTCGTTTTTTATACTCTAGGTAGTACAGCATTTCCTGATATTTATAAAATAGAATATGTTAGTACATATTGCCGAACATGTTATTTATCTTACGGTTTTTTACTTGTAAATGAAGAAAATTATCAGTTTTCTCAAGATTTCCATCATAGTGCTTGGACCATTTATGCTAGTACTACTCGTGAGGTAGAGCTTTATCAAAAATATTCTGTAAGATATAGTAGTAATGTAATCTTGTCTGGTTATCCTAAATTTGATCTTTTAGATGCCAAAAAAATAAAATGTGATAAACCAAAACGTCCTATTGTAATATGGGCTCCACATTGGACGATAGGTCTATGTTATCCTCAGCTTAACCTCGGAACTTTTGATCAGATATGCATGGATATGTTGGAACTTTTTCGTTCCTTTCCAGACATTGATTTTATTTTTAAACCACATCCTAACCTTCTTTATGCTCTTGAAAAAACCACTTTCATGGACTCGAATAGCTATTCGCAATATTTGCAATTATTAAATAAATTAGAAAATGTTTCTATCTATAACCATGGTGATTATTGCGATCTCTTCCTTGGGTCTTCTGCTATGATAACAGATAGTGTATCATTTTTAGCAGAATATTTACCCACAGGAAACCCATTATTATTTTTATCACGTGAAGATAGAAAAAGTTTTAGTGATATAGGTGAGGATATTGTAGAGCTACATTACCAAGGGCGGGGAATTGAGTCAATCAGAAAATTTATTCAACAAATTATATATCAAAACGAGGATATAATGAAAGGCTTTCGATTGGAAAAAGTCTCCTCTCTTTTAGGAATTGATAACATAAATTCTTCAGATAAGATACATGATCATTTACTTCAAAGTTTTGGGCGTGTAGTAAATCGACTGTAGGGGGTAATAAAATCCTGTATTATAGTGTTGTAGTAAGTCGGCAAAGATGAACCTTTATGCCTTTTATATCCTCTTAGGACCATTAAACCTCTTGTCTTTAAAAGGTGTAGGGAAAAGATAAGATGAACTCTTACTAGCAACAAAAAGACGGAGGAATAAGAAATGATAGAAATAACTCCACCCTGTTTTATAACTCCTTGGTAGCCAAAATTTAAAAATTACATGATTTTTATCTAGAAAAAAAAAAAAAATGCTGTATAAAGAATTTTGTAAATAAAAAACATACAAGGAATAAAATGTAGAAATAATTTGAATTCAGGCCTGTATACTTTTTTAAGTGATAAGCAATATAAAATAACTCTAAAAAACTATTTCCTGGGATTATTATTAGAAAAAGCCTTAAACAAATTATTAAATTATGATTATAAAAAATTCTATTATGTATAAAACTTTCTATAAGTCAGTTTCTAGGAGTAATTAGTATATGATAAAAAATAGTTTTTTTCCTATGGTTGAGTGGAAATGTTGGGCTCAATTAGGATGGTATGATATACTTAGTCGTTATAGGCGTACTATATTAGGGCCATTCTGGATTGTGCTGTTAACTTTTATTAATATTGGAGCAATCGGACTTGTTTACGGGTCTTTATTTAAAATCCAAGTGCAAAATTTTATCCCATATATGGCTATAGGTCTTATAACTTGGTTGTGGATTAGCTCTAGTTTAGTTGAAGCTGCTTCAGCTTTTACTTCTTATAAGTTTGTGTTGGTTAATTACAAAATACGTTTAACTTCAATTATAATAAGGGTGTTATTCCGTAATTTAGTAATTTTTTTTCATAATTGTACCGTAATTTTATTAATAGGCGTGTTTTTTGGACTCCCTATTTCTCCCGTGTTATTTCTTGTTTTTCCAGGAGTGTTTTTAACTGCTAGTATTATTTATGTTTTATCTATCCCTATCGCCTTTATATGTACCAGGTTTCGTGATCTAAATCAAATTATCATAGTGTTAATTAATTTAGGATTTTTACTGACGCCGGTCATTTGGTTTTCTGATATACTGGTAGATCATAAGTACATTGTGGAATTTAACCCTTTTGCTCATCTTCTTAATCTTGTGCGTCTTCCTATATTAGGTTATATTCCTCCGGTAAATAGTTGGTTTGTTAGCATAGTTTTTTTTCTATTGTTTACAATCCTTTCTTCCTTATGTATTAAGAAGTATTATAATGATCTTCACTTTTGGTTATAGGTTATGAGTTTTCTTCATTTAAAAAATGTAACTCTTAAATACCCTTTATTAGGTACTTATTCTGGATCTGCCGCCTTAGCAACTTTTTTCTTAAAGAACAAAAAAGAAGAAAGAAAAACTGTTTCTATTGAAGCTCTTTCTGCAATAAACCTAAAATTAGAAGAAGGTACTCGAATGGGATTGATTGGCGTCAATGGTTCAGGGAAATCTACTCTTTTGAGAGTTATGGCAGGTATTTTGCAACCTACAATCGGTAGTGTAGAGCTTAATGGAAAAGTAGTCACGATGTTTGATTTATATTGTGGTATGGATGAAGAAGCAAATGGGATTGAAAATATTTATATTGCTGGATTAACCCTAGGTTTGTCAAGATCAGAAATACGTTCAAAAATTCCAGATATTGAGTATTTTTCTAGCTTAGGTGATTCATTAACACGTCCAGTCAAAACTTATTCTGCAGGTATGAGACTTAGATTAGTTTTTAGCTTGATTTCTTCTTTGCAGTCGGATGTTCTACTTGTTGATGAAGTTATAGGTGTAGGAGATATAAGCTTTTTAAAAAAAGCAAGTGAACGCCTCAAAATCCTATCTAACCAAACAAAAGTATTTGTTTTAGCTTCTCATTCGGAATGGGCTTTACGTGATTTTTGTACAACAGGCTTAGTAATGTCATCAGGTAAAATTGTATTTCATGGTCTTATTGACGATGCAATTACTTTTTATAACAAAGAAGTAAATCTATGAATATTCTACTTCTATGTAATTACCAACCTTATGAGGCTGGTATGGTAACTGACCATATTAACGCCTTTAGTTTGTATTCAAAGCATAAAATTAAAGTATGTAGTTGTCTTGTAAAAAATGGTGGGGATTTTCGTCATAAAACGTTTTCTTTTAATGATTTTGATGTTATACTAGTCCACTATTCTATTTTTTTAGTACATGATCATTATATTTCTGAAAATACTCGTCTTAAATTAAAAAAATTTAGAGGAACAAAAGGCATTTTTTTACAAGATGAATATAATTCAGTTGATAAGATAGTTGATCTTATTGCTACGGTTGGATTTGATGTTGTTTTTACATGTGTCCTAGAAGAATCAATACAACAAGTCTATCCTTCAGAAAAGCTTCCAAAAGTGAAGTTCATAAATGTTTTAACTGGTTATGTGCCTATTACTCTCCCTCACTATCCAACAATTCCATTAGTAGAACGTAAATTTGATGTTAGTTATCGTGGACGAAAATACCCCATTTGGTACGGGAGGCTTGGATTAGAAAAATGGCAAATTGTTTCTAAATTTTTAAAAAATGCTAAACCTTTTAAGTTGCGCTGTAACATTAGTTATAAAGAAAAAGATCGTTTATATGGTATAAAATGGGTAAATTTATTAAGTAATTCTATAGCTACATTAGGGACTGAAAGTGGTGCCAGCGTTTTTGATTTTACAGATAACATTTCTATTATGGTTAATGTTTATGAAAAGCTTTTTAAAACGCCTTCTTTTTTTGATAAATATTTTAGAGGAGCAGAAAATGTTGCAATGAGGGAATACAAATATCTAAAGGAAAAATACTTTGCTGAACTTGAAGATAAAATACAGTATGCGCAAATTTCTCCAAGGGTTTTTGAAGCTATGGCCCTGAGAACATTATGTATTCTTTATGAAGGAAAATACTCTGACATTTTAGTGCCTTGGAGGCATTATGTTCCTCTTAAAAAAGACTATAGTAATATGTCTGAAGTAGTTAAACTTCTTAAAAATAAAATCCGTGTAGCTGAAATTATTACTAATGCTTATAAGGAAATAGTATTGAATCCTAAATATTCATATAAAACTTTTATTAATCAGCTTGATGTTATTTTGGAAGAAATACATATCAAAAAAAGTAATCTGGAACGGGAAGATTTTGTTGGAGGAGATTATAAAAGCCGTAAAAATAAAAAACTTTTATTACTAATAAAAAAACTGAAACTAAAGAGAAACAGAGAATCTTGTTTTAATATGGTTCGTGATCCTTACAGCATTTATCTTCCTGTTTGGAGTACTATAAAATCGCTAAAAGTAGTACAAATGATAAAGCAAAAAATTAAAACGTTAATCTGACTTTATATAATAAACACAAATGAGGTTAAAATATGAAATCTAAAAAAGCACTTGTTATTGGTTCAGAAGGAAATATCGGTAAACCTTTAGTAAAATATCTTAAATCACTTGACTATAAAGTGCTAAGAGTCGATCAAAAACCAAACTCTGATGTAGATTATCTAATGGCTGATATCAGAAACTCTAGTGATATGCTATCAGCTTTTGATTGGAAGCCTGATATAGTATTTCATCTCGCAGCGATGGTAAGCCGGGTAACTTGTGAACAAGCATCTTCATTAGCTATTGATGTAAATCTCTCTGGTACTCAAAATGTACTTGACTTAACAAAAAGGATTAATGCTCATTTAGTGTATTTTTCAACTTCAGAGGTGTATGGTCCCGATGCTAGTGTTATGTCAGAAGACGTATTACCATGTCCTAATAACCGTTATGGTTTATCTAAATTACTTAGTGAGTCTCTAGTTGAGTATGAAGTAGAACAATATGGTTTAAGTGCTGTTATATTAAGACCGTTTATGATGTATGATGAAGAAGAAGATTTAGGAGAACACAGATCAGCAATGATTAGGTTCGCAACTAATCTTATTTCTAATAAACCTATACAGGTACATAAAGGGAGTGTCAGAGGATGGTTACACGTTTCAGATGCCGTGCGTGCTATTGAAGCTGCTGCAAATATAAAAAAATATTCTGTAATTAATATAGGCAACCCAGACATACGTCCAATAGAGGAACTTGCAGAAATGATCAGAATAGCTTGTGGTGCTAATAAAGATCTTATAGAAATAGTAGAGCTACCTTCCCGTATGACTTTAATTAAAAAACCTACTCTTGAGAAACAAACTAATTTATTAAAAGTGATACCACAAATTAGTTTAGAAAAGGGAATAGAATTAGTTTGTGATCGTGTAAAAAACCGGCTCTCCTTAAAATAATAGAATGAAGTATTTTCTCCTATTATGTAATCGTCCAGCAAGGGGAACCAACGCAGACACTATAAGTGAACATATCGACTCTTTGATGCAGTTGCCAGGCTGGAAAACTTTTGAACTATCAATGATATCGGATATTCCGGAGACTATTGATCTGAGCCGATTTGAAGCAATTGGTATTCATTATACACTTCATTTAAGCGATCCTGATTATCATTATCTCAGTAAAGGGTCAATTAAAGCTTTATCAAATTTTCGTGGGCTAAAGTGTGTTTGGATGCATGATGAATATCGTAGGGTAAAAAAAGTGGCTGAAACCTTAAATATAATAGGAGTAGATATTATTTTTTCTCTAACATCTACTCCTACGCTTGAAGTATTATATCCCAAAGATATATTGCCGCGTACTACTTTAAAAACAGTGTTTGCCGGATATGTATCTAACAAGCTCTCTGCACAAGAAACTACATCTATTTCTAGTCGTCCAATTGATGTAAGCTATCGTACACGTCGTCCTCCCTATTGGCTTGGATTTCTAGGACAAGAAAAAATTGAAATAGGACAAAATTTTAGGAAACATCCTCTTTCTAAAACATTAAAATTAGATATTTCCGTGGAAGAGTATGATCGTGTTTATGGCGAGGAATGGTTAAATTTTTTATCTAAAAGCAAAGCTGTTTTGTGTGTTGAAAGTGGTTCCAGCGTAATAGATTTTTCAGGTTCTGTTGAAACTGAAGTGGAAAAGTTTTGTAAAAATAATAAAAATACTACTTTTAATGAAATCAGTAAATCTTACCTTACGGGTATAGACGGTAAGTACTTAATTAATACTATTTCCCCAAGGGTATTTGAAGCTGCTGCAATGAAAACAGTTATTATAGCCTTTGTAGGCAAGTATTCAGGAGTTATAGAACCATGGGTTCATTATATACCACTAGAGAAAGATTTTTCTAATATGTTTAAAGTAACTGAGACAATTCGAAATCTAGATTTAATGGAAAAACTAGCAGAAAGAACTAAAAAAGATTTAGTAGAGTCAAAAAACTATTCATATGAATCTTTTTCTACTTTTTGCGGACAAATTTTATCACAAGAGTTCCACGCTCGCAAATTGTTGCTACGGCAAAATTATTATACAGAAACCTCATTTACCAAGGATTTGTTGCTTAGTCCTAAATATATTGCCCATAAATATGTGGCTAGTTTTCTACAAAAGATTCTTTTAGGTTCGGCTTTTCGAGGTTACATGTTTCGTATTTGGTTTAAATCTCCGCCTAGTCTACGTAAATTAATAAAACCTATACTAAAAGTTTTTGGAAGATAAATTTTAGATTTATTATAGCCTTTTGACTTCTGCTTGCAATTACTATTATTTTTCAAAGAATTCTGTGATATGGCTTTTATAATGTGTTTTTTCTTTAAAAACTGTTCGCAAATCTTTAATTTAATAAAAGCCCAAGATGAGGTATGGCATAACAAATTAAGGTATAGACAAAGAGATAAAGATGGTGTTAAATAGAACAAAAATGCCAAAATCATACAGTATAGATTTAAGGGAAAAGTTATTTGCACAACTATATTCAGGAATGTCTACTACAAAAGAGAGCAAAAAATATTCAGGACCAATAGACAAACAATATACAACTGGGTTGGTATCAAGGAAGAAACAGGTCAATTAGAAGCAAAATCAGGTTATCAAAAAGGTTATAGTCATAAAATAAAGGATTTAGAACAATTAGAAAAATTTTTCCTGGAGAATCCTGATAAAACGTTAAAGTAATTGTCCTGGTTTGACCTACTCAACTTCATGTAAGCGGGCAAGAAAAATTAGGCCGGCTAAAAATAATAGGGATAAATTATATGAATCTATAACTGAATATATCATGAAAATGTATGGTAATACTTTATCCAAAACAGAAGTGCATACTGCAGCAAGAAATCTGATTGAATTTTATAGAATTCTGCTTGAGTAAGATACAGCATGGAGTTGATTTCTAAATACAAAAAACGAGTCTAATGGACTGGACCTACCGACCTGTAAACACTTTTCCGGACAGTTTGTTATTAATATATTAAAATAAGGGCCTGTTTAACTAAGTAAATCAATGGCGGAAATAAAAAAAATTATTGTTGCTATAACTGGCGCTTCAGGGGCAATTTATGGCATAAGATTACTTGCAATATTAAGGGAATCCAACATAGAAACACATTTAATTATTTCAAAGTCAGCAAATTTAACCATTGCAACTGAAACATCCTTTTCAATAGGTGATATCAAAAAACTTGCTAATTATGCTTACCATCCGAGTGATATAGGAGCTAAAATTTCCAGTGGGTCATTTAAAGTAAATGGAATGATTATAGCTCCATGTAGTATGAAAACATTATCAGTAATAGCCTCAGGCATGGAAAATGACCTTATTACGCGGTCAGCTGGTGTCATTATCAAGGAGCAAAAAAAATTAGCTTTAATGGTTAGAGAAACACCTTTAAGTGCGATTCATTTAGAAAATATGCTTAAGCTTGCTAGAATAGGTGTTGCTATATGCCCTCCTGTTCCAGCATTTTACAACAATCCAGCTACCTTAGATGATATAATTAACCATTCAGTAGCACGTACACTGGATTTATTTGATATACAAACAAATCTTATTAACAGGTGGCAAGGAATCTCCTCTAAAAATCAAGAGTCTGTCATATAGTTTGTGTAAGTTGCAAAAGGATATAGTAGAAGATACTATAAAAAAGCAACTTAAATACAGAGGAAAAAATGGCTAAAAAATTAGCAGAAAAAGAAGTAGATATAAATACTAAATTAGTCGAAGAATTACTATCAAAAGCAGATCCATCTGAATTATTTGGTCGCGGGTGGATTATTTAATAAACTTAAAAAGCAAATAGTAGAGAGAATTCTTGAAAGTGAATTAGAACACGATCTAGGTTATTCTAAACATAGTAAGATAATCAAGAGCGATAATAATCGTCGCAACGGCAGTTATGAAAAAACGATTATAGATGACGACGGTCATCAGATTACCGTAGATGTTTCGAGGGACAGGGAAGGAGAATTTGAACCTCAATTGATTCCTGAAGGAGTTAGGAGATTTAGTGGTTTTGATGATAAAGTGATTTCACTATATGCAAGAGGGATGACTGTCAGTGAGATACATAGCCATTTAGAGGAGATATACCAGACCAATATTTCCAAGGACCTTATATCAACTGTCACTGACGGAGTAATAGAAGAAGTTACTACATGGCAAAACAGGTCCCTAGACGATGTATATCCAATATTATATTTGGATTGCATACACGTTAAAGCAAGGGATAATCATACAGTAATTAACAAAGCGGTATATCTTGCAATAGGTGTTAACATGGAAGGGAAAAAGGAATTACTGGGGATCTGGGTCGGTAAAAATGAAGGTTCCAAGTTTTGGATGCAGGTTGTAACTGAGCTAAAGAACAGAGGGATAAAACAGATATATGTAGCATGCGTTGATGGATTAAAAGGCTTTCCTGAAGCCATAAATAGCATTTATCCTAATACGATTGTACAACTCTGTATAGTACATATGGCGAGGAATTCTGTAAAATATGTTTCTTATAAGGATTTAAAAGCGGTCACAGCGGATCTTAAAAGGATTTACACTGCAAACAGCGAAGAAATAGGATATCTGGAGCTAAAATCGTTTGCTGCTAAATGGGATAATAAATATCCTGTGATCTCTGATATTTGGCAAAGGAATTGGAGCGGGATTATTCCTCTTTTTGCTTTTTCTGATGAGATTAGGCGGGTAATTTATACTACCAATGCGATAGAATCGATAAATCGTCAAATCAGAAAAATCATCAACAATAAAAGGGTTTTTCCAGATGATAAGTCTATTTTAAAAATCGTATTTTTGGCTCTAAAAAATGCTGCCAAAAAATGGACCATGCCGATTAAAATTGGTCTTTGGCATTGAATCAATTTGAAATTTTATGCGGGGATTTTAGGCATGATTTACTGGAATTAAAAAATACAACAACTTACACAAAATAAATGATTGACTCGCTTTGCTTTATTAAAATAAAAATTTCTAACAGCTATTGTGTAATAGCAGCTTCCTAATTTTTATCCCTGTCTGCGTATTGAATAGCTTCCTTGATTCTCAGGGCATTTATTACCACTTCTATATGTGCTAAAGATTTAACTTCTATGTCAAATATCAACTCAAAATAGTTGCTGTTACGACTTAAGATTTTGAAATTAGTTATATTACCACTATTTTTAGCAATTTCTCCGGCTAAAATAGCAAGGCTTTCTGGTTCATTTAATAACAAAACTTTTATTCTAGAAATGAAAGGAATATTTGATTTATTGTTATCCCAGGTAAGATCAAGGATTCTTTCTGGCATACTGGCAAAATTGTTTAGCATTTCGCAGTCAGAGGTGTGGATCGTGATACCACTGCCGTATGTACTATACCTACTATTTTATCTCCCGGAAGAGGGTGACAGCATTTTGCATAATGCATTGCCATACCGGGTATGAGACCTTTAATAGGTATTACATTTTTATCTTCTACCTTATTAAAGGAAGGTTTTTTTGTAAATTTTAATAAAGATAGAGTTGAACTTAATCTGCTTTTTTTAGGAGTAGCTAGCTTTATTACTTCTTCCCTGGTAATTGTACCTTCACCAACTGCGAAAAATAATTCGTCAGGGGTTTTACTAAAGAACTTGCAAGCTGCTTCTATAGCTTTGTTTTCGTCTTCTATTTTATTAGCTTTTAGGGCTTTATAAATAATTGTTTTACCAAGCTTTATGTGCTGCCCTCTTAATTGTTGTTGGATAACTTTTTGAATTTCTCCTCTTGCTTTACCTGTAACAACAAATTTTTCCCATGAAAGTAAAACTGTTTGATGCTTTGAAGTGATTATTACTCTGGCCTTTAAATATTAAACATTATATAGTAGCATAAGCTATTTCTTTCTTTTTAAAATAATTTTGAATTTTTATACCATTAAACTGAATTTGTGTTAAATAGGACCGTACATTAATTGTTAAATCTTTTACTGATTTTAGTACTCGAAAATTATTGGAGTTAGCTTTGACATCTTGGTTTACAAGTTCTTGTGGATTCATATCAGGACAATATGATGGTAAATAAAACAATTCTAGCTTGTCGTTATGTCTTTCTACATAAGCTTTTACCTTTTTACTGTGATGCACTCTATGATTATCTAATATCAAAAATATTTTCTGCTTAATTTGTCTGATCAGTCTACCTAAAAATTCAATACACTTTTTGCTGGTAAAATTATCTTCAAATACCATCCAGTTCATAAACCCTTGCGGACTAATAGCAGCTAGCATATTACATTTAAATCTTGAACCACTTCTCTTGATTGCTGGGGTCTTGCCTTTAAGACCATATGTTTTACCTCGATTATCTGTTGATTGTATCCCCATTTCATCTCCCCAATAAATTCTAGCACTTTCTTTCATTGCACGAGACTTGATTTCTGGATATGTGACTGTTAACCATTCTTTTATCTTCTCTGGATTACGTTGATAGGCTGATTTAATTGGTTTTTGAGACGTAAGACCCAATCTATTCATAATTTTTCTTATAGAACGCCTGTTATACTGATAAAGGTAATTGGATTCTATATATTCTTGTACCACTTTACTATTCCATAACGTATAATCGATTCCCAATTCATCAGGTGTATGTGATAAAATTTTAGATTTTAATTCCTCTTCTTGATTTTTACTGATTTTAGATCCTGTTCCTACCTTTACTCCTCGCTTCTTATAGCGAAAGCTTTCTTCCTTATAAATTTTGTACTCTTTAAGATATTTCCATATAGAACTCCTAGAAAACCCAAAGGTAATAGATGCTTGTTTCTTGCTTATTCCATGTATAACTATTGCTTCCACTGCTTTCTTTCTTAATATCTTGAGATCGCTTGGTGATAATTTTTGATTAGACATTTTGTTATTACTCTTGATACAATATCATTGTATCATTTCTCTAATATTAGTTCAATATTTAAAGGCCGGAGTAATAATATGCTAGCTGCTATTAGTCCGCAAGGGTTTATGAACTGGATGGTATTTGAAGATAATTTTACCAGCAAAAAGTGTATTGAATTTTTAGGTAGACTGATCAGACAAATTAAGCAGAAAATATTTTTGATATTAGATAATCATAGAGTGCATCACAGTAAAAAGGTAAAAGCTTATGTAGAAAGACATAACGACAAGCTAGAATTGTTTTATTTACCATCATATTGTCCTGATATGAATCCACAAGAACTTGTAAACCAAGATGTCAAAGCTAACTCCAATAATTTTCGAGTACTAAAATCAGTAAAAGATTTAACAATTAATGTACGGTCCTATTTAACACAAATTCAGTTTAATGGTATAAAAATTCAAAATTATTTTAAAAAGAAAGAAATAGCTTATGCTACTATATAATGTTCAATATTTAAAGGCCAGAGTAATATTTCCACCTGGTCACCATTAACAAGTTGGGTTTTAAGAGGTACTATTTTGCCATTTACTTTTGCACCTACGCATTTATTTCCTATATCAGAGTGTACCATATAAGCAAAATCAACTGTAGTAGCTCCTTTTGGCAAAGCTATGAGCTGGCCTTCAGGAGTAAAGCAGAATACTTGATCATAATACATTGCCAATTTAGTATTTTGGAGAAATGTTTCTGGATCGTTATTTTGTTCTAAAATTGAAAGCAATTCTCTAATCCATACATATTGCTTAGTGTCTAAACTATCATTATGGCCTTGTTTGTAATGCCAATGAGCTGCTACCCAAACTCTGCTATATCATGCATTTTGTATGTTCTAATTTGGATTTCTACCTTTTGAAGTGATGGCCCGATAACTACTGTATGTAGAGATTGATATCCATTATTTTTGGGAATGCTAATAAAATCTTGAAAAGTATCAGGAACCATTTTGTATGGTTGTATGGATTATACCAAGAGCTCTATAACAATTTTCAACATTATCTACTATTATCCTAAAAGCTATTATATCTGATAACTGCTCTATGCTAATATTTTTTTGCTTCATTTTCATCCAAGTAGAATAAGGAGTTTTCCTTCTACCGGAAACTTCTGCTTTTAACCCTTGGTCTTCTAAAGTTTTTTGCAGCGCATCGATAATTTGGGGAATAAGCTTATCTTGCCCAGATTCAATAGATTTAAACCACTGAACTATTGAGTCTCTAATATCTGGGTTTAATATTCCAAAACAAATATCTTGCAATTCTGTCTTTATTTGTTGCATTCCTATTCTTTCTGCTAGCGGTGCATATATTTCAAGGGTTTCTAAAGCTATCCTTTTCTTTTTTTCTGGGTTATTAATGAAATTTATAGTCCGCATATTGTGAAGACGATCAGCAAGTTTGATAAGTAAAACTCTTATATCATCACTTAGTGCTATTAGCAGTTTTCGAAAATTCTCAGCTTGACGGACATTATCTTCGTGGAATTTTATTTTTGTAAGTTTAGTAACACCATCAACTAATTTTGCTACGTCCTTACCAAAATCTTTGTCAATTTCCTCGAGTGTTAAGTCTGTATCTTCAATAGTGTCATGTAATATAGCGGTAACAATAGAATCTGTATCCAGCCGCATTTCTACAATTATTTCAGCCACTTCCAGAGGGTGAGAGTAGTAAGGGACACCTGATGCTCTTTGTTAGATTCCATGGTATTTTACAGCAAATTCTATGGCTTTTTTTCTATTACTATATTGTACAATTTGTACTGTTCTATTATCTTTTGATAATCTAAATGCACTTAATTATAACTTAAAATTTGTTTTTTTAATATTTGATAGTATTAGGATTTAAAATATAATTTATAAAAAGCAAGAATACACTATTTTTTTTTTAGTGCTATTAAATAAAACTCACTGGAAGTTTTCCGACTTGAATTTGGCTTAAAATGTTTAACCGTTGTAAAATTTTGTTTTACCTTAGCAAGTAAATCACTTTCTGCCCCGCCCCTAAAAATTTTAGCAATAAAATGTCCTCCCGGTTTGAGTACAGTTATGGCAAACTCAAAAGCATTTTCACACAGATCAATTATTCGTAAGTGATCTGTAGCACTATGCCCAGTAGTATTAGCTGCCATATCGCTTAGTACTACATCGGCAAGATGATTATTCAAATTGTTTACTATTGAGTCCTTTGTATCCTCAGAAAAGAAATCTTTTTGCAAGGTAACTACTCCAACTATCGGTTCTATAGGTAGCAGGTCTATAGCAATTAGCTTATTTGTAGCGTTTTTGTTATTGGATTGGATAATTTTAGCGGCTACTTGACTCCATCCTCCAGGCGCTGCACCAAGATCTACAACATTCATTCCTGGGGTTAGTACTCTGAATTTTTCATTTATTTCAAGTAGCTTGTAAGCGGCCCTTGATCTGTAACCGTCTAATTTTGATTTTGCTACATAAGGATCATTAAGCTGACGTATAAGCCAGAGAGTTGAAGATTTTTTCCTTCCTTTTGCGGTTTTAACTTTTGTGAATTTACCCCGATAGCCAGTAGATGCAGACATAAGAGGGTTATTCTTGTCTTGACTGTGCATAATTATGTAAAATAGAATTTACAAATCCAATTTCATTTTCATCTAGCATCTCATTTGCTATATCAGTATATTCGTTAATAATAACTTTTTTAGGAGTTTCCAGGAAATAGGTAAGTTCGCAGATCCCGACCCTTAAAACCGCATGGAGAAGCATCGGTAAATTAGCCATAGTCCATGATTTATTGAGAAATTGAGATATTGCTTTATCAATTTCTAATAAATTATCGTGAGTGTATTTAACCAATTCGTCCAAATAGCTATAGCTTGGTTTAAGTTTCAGCTTGCTCTTTTGATCAATATCGTGATCGCTTTTAAAATTTATATCTTTATAAAATTCTTTTATTTTAAGCGCCACGGAATTTATATCAGGAGTGTTTTTGGAACTGGCAAATTGATATAAAGTCTGAATAGCTGCTATTCGAGCAATTGATTTAGTACTTATTTGTTGATTCATATATTTTTTATATTATGAGCTAGGTTTGTATATCTAAACCTTTAAGATCTCTTCTTCTTTAGCCTTTATATGTTGATCAATTTTATTTGTAAAATCATCAGTTAGTTTCTGAATTTCCTCTCCGATATTATGGTGATCATCTTTTGATATAGTACCGTCTTTTTCCATTTTTTTCAGATGTTCCATCCCGTCTCTTCTGATGTTTCTTATAGCAACTTTAGTATTTTCGCCATATTTATGGGCAATTTTTACCAGTTCATGTCTTCTCTCCTGGCTTAAGATAGGTAAGCTCATTCGGATGATTTGGCCATCAGAACTAGGGTTGAGACCAAGATTTGCATCAGCAATAGCTTTTTCAACAGTTTTCACCATAGATTTATCCCATACCTGTACGGATATGGTCTTAGCATCTGGAGTTGACACCGTACCAACTTGAGATATAGGCATTTTACTCCCATAGACCTCCACCATAACCGGATCAAGTAAATTAGCTGAAGACCTTCCTGTTCTAAGGCCTGATAATTCTTTTTCGAGAATAATAATTGCCTTATTCATTTTTTTAGTTAAATCATTTTTAAGTGCCTGATCCATGCTGCCTCCTTATTAAATTTCTTAAAACTTAATTTCCCTTTATAATAGTAAACTCTCCTTTATCCTGGAGTACCCGTGCAAAATTACCTGATTCCTTTATAGAAAAAACTTTTATAGGTAAATTGTTTTCTCGTGCTACGGCAATCGCAGCCATATCCATTACTTTTAAATTATCCCTTAAAGCGTCTGTATAGGTAAGTTCTGCAAATTTTTTTGCGTTTTTATTCCTTTTAGGATCAGAATCATAAACTCCGTCGACATTTGTACCTTTAAACAGAAGATCACAATTCATTTCTATAGCCCTGACTACAGCTGCGCTATCAGTTGTAAAAAAAGGATTCCCAATGCCTGCCGCAAAAATTACTACTCTTCCTTTTTGCATATGCCTTATTGCTCTTCTTCTGATGAATGGTTCACAAATAGTTGTCATTGGAATTGCAGATTGAACCATTGTATATATGCCAGTTTTTTCCATAGTATTCTGTAAAGCCAAAGCATTAATAACCGTAGCTAGCATTCCCATATAATCAGCAGCTGCTCTTTCCATTCCAAGTACAGATGCATCAATTCCACGGTAAATGTTGCCGCCTCCTACTACTACGCATACCTGTACGCCCAGATTAACCACTTCTTTTATATCCTCTGCTATAGTTTGCAGAGTTTCAAAATCATGTCCAAAACCTTTACTTCCCATAAGAGCTTCACCAGAAATCTTAAAGAGGACTCTTTTGCAGTTTATGGACATAAATTTTTTTACTACAATGATACAAAATTAATAAAAATAAATCAGTTATGGCTTGAATTTGCTTAACTTTCGGGTTAGATGTAATTAAATTTTTATTGGTTCATGCTAAAGCAAGTATTATTTTTGTCAAGTGTAAGAAAATAGCAATAAATAAAAATCGGAATTATTTAAAAAAACTTTAGTTTTAAATAGCCATAATATATCATGTAACAGGTTACAAAACAGGTTTTTATTGGGTGGTAAAATGCCGAAATTAGTTATTGATGGCAAAGAAATCGAGATAGAAGAGGGCTTGACCGTTATGCAAGCTTGTGAAGCTGCTGGTGTTGAGATACCGCATTTCTGCTTTCACGAGCGTTTAAAAATTGCCGGCAATTGCCGTATGTGCCTAGTTGATATTGAAAAATCTCCTAAACCTGTTGCCTCTTGCGCTATGCCGGCAAGTGATGGCATGGTAGTGAGTACTAATAACGCAAGAGTAATAAAGGCTCGAGAGGGGGTAATGGAGTTTTTGCTCATCAACCATCCTTTAGATTGCCCAATTTGTGATCAGGGTGGGGAATGTGATTTGCAGGATCAAGCTTTTAAATATGGTAAAGGGAGAAGCAGATATTTTGAAAATAAACGTTCAGTGAAAGATAAAAATCTGGGTCCGTTAGTTAAGACCCATATGACGCGGTGTATACATTGTACCCGCTGTATAAGATTTTGTACTGATGTTGCAGGTGTGCCAGAAATGGGCACAATCGGTAGGGGCGAACATATGGAAATTGTCAGTTATCTGGAAAAAACCCTTACCTCTGAGTTATCCGGTAATGTAATAGATTTATGCCCTGTAGGGGCTTTAAACTCTAAACCTTATGCCTTTACTACTCGCAGCTGGGAACTGCAAGGAACTGAGTCAATAGACGTTATGGATGCGGTTGGTTCGAATATCCGTGTTGATTCAAGAGGTCTTGAGGTAATGCGTATTTTACCCAAACTTAATGAAGATATAAATGAAGAATGGCTTTCTGATAAGGCAAGATTTTCCTATGATGGTCTAAAAAATCAAAGACTGGATAGACCTTATGTCAAAAAAGCCGGGAGATTCCAAGAGGTAAGCTGGGAAAGCGCAATTTCTTCAATTGCCGACAAATTCAAATCCACAAAAGATAAATCTGCTATTGGTGCTATTGCAGGCTTTACTGTACCTTGTGAGACTATGTTTTTGATGAAAAAATTGCTGTCTAAACTTGGCTCTGACCTGTGTGATGCTAATCAACTCGGTTACAAATTTGATTTATTGGCGCGAGGTAATTACTTATTTAATACTACTATTTCCGGTATAGAAAAAGCTGATGTTTGTCTCCTTGTAGGGGCTAATCCAAGGCAAGTAGCTCCTGTTTTAAATGCAAGAATTGGTAAAATGGTTAGAGCAGGAAATCTGATTGTTGGTAAAATTGGAGAAGCGGATAATCAAACATATAAAATTAGGGAACTGGGTAGAGATGTTAATATCTTGCAAGATTTAATGACAATTAGCCTTGATAGCACAGAAAGTCAGAATGAATCCACATCAGCATTTACCAAACTTTTAGAGAAAGCAGCGAATCCTATGGTTATTGTCGGTGATGGGGTACTAGTGCGCTCAGATGCTCATGCGATACTATCTCTCTTACATAAAATTATTCAAAAATACAAAATTGTTCGAGAGAATTGGAATGGATTTAATATTTTGCATAACCATGCTTCCATGGTAGGTGCACTGGATCTTGGTTTTGTTTATGGTAATTCAGGTACTGGAACTGAGGAAATTCTAAAAAAGACCCAAAATGGGGAAATCAAAATCCTCTATTTGCTTGGCGCCGATGAGGTTGATATGAGCCAAATAGAGGAAGATACGTTTGTTATTTATCAGGGACATCACGGTGATGCCGGAGCTAATAGAGCGGACGTTATTTTGCCTGAGGCTGCTTATACTGAGCAAGATGGAATTTATGTCAATATGGAAGGTAGACCCCAGTTTGCTCAAGGAGCGGTATCTCCTCCAGGTTCTGCTAAAGCCGGAATTGAGATTATCAATATGGTTGCAAGGGTGCTTGATTTTGATATTAAAGCAGATGAGCTATCTTTAATTCGTAAGAGGATGGCTCACGAATATGATACATTTAATCATATGGATGAAATTGTGGCTAATGATTTTCTACCCTTTAAGTCTAGTATAAAACTAAATAAGCAACCTTTAGAAAAAGTAGCTATGAATTATTATATGACAGATCCAATTAGCCGATCTTCTGTTACGATGGCAAAATGTACAAAGGCGATAAATGAGATGAAGACAACGGAAGAACTTAAACAAGCTATTGAGGGAGCGGCATAAAATGATAGATTTATTCTATGAATATGTTGTTCCGTTAATTTTTATTGCTCTTAAAATTGTTTTAATAGTGCTCCCTTTGCTGTTATCAGTGGCTTATTTAACTTATGCCGAACGCCGCGTGATAGGGCTTATGCAAATGCGCCGTGGGCCCAATAGAGTTGGGCCGTTTGGGCTTTTGCAACCAATTGCCGATGCAGTGAAACTTATATTTAAGGAAACAATTGTGCCAACACTGGCAAGTAAAATAGTGTTTATGATTGCGCCAATGATTACTTTTATTTTAAGCTTAGTCGGTTGGGCTGTAATTCCTTTTTCTGAAGGGTGGGTGTTGTCTGATATGAATGTAGGAGTGCTATATATTCTGGCTGTATCTTCACTTGAGGGTTATGGTATTATTATGGCCGGTTGGGCAAGTAATTCTCAATATGCGTTTTTAGGAGCCATTAGATCTTCAGCGCAAATGATATCTTATGAAGTTTCTATGGGCCTCGTGATCGTTACAGTCCTGCTTGTAACAGGAAGCTTAAATTTGAGTGAAATAGTTGAATATCAAAGGGAAATGCCATTTTGGATTCATCTGCTCCTTGCTCCTATGGCAGTTGTATTTTTCATTTCTGTTTTAGCAGAAACTAATCGGCTGCCTTTTGATTTACCAGAAGCTGAATCTGAACTTGTGGCAGGTTATAATGTTGAGTATTCATCGATGAGTTTTGCTTTGTTTTTCCTTGGTGAATATGCAAATATGATATTAGTCAGCGCGATGACAGTGACGTTCTTCATGGGAGGTTATCTACCGCCTTTTGGTATAAGTTTTCTATATTTGGTGCCGGGGTTTGTTTGGTTTATTCTAAAAATTTGTTTTTTGCTGTTTGTATTCTTGTGGATCAGGGCTACTTTGCCACGATATAGATATGATCAACTTATGTACCTTGGGTGGAAAGTATTTTTACCGCTAACCTTATTTTGGGTAGTGCTGGTAGCGTTCCTGCTTTTGATAACAGGTAATTTGCCGTAATTATTTAGAATTGAGCTATGATAAAATATATTAAATCCTTCGTGTTATATGATATCCTGTGCGGAATGTTCTTAACCTTAAAATATTTTTTTAAGCCAAAGGTTACAATTGATTATCCATATGAAAAAAGCCCTATTAGTGCTCGGTTTAAGGGAGAGCATGCTCTAAGACGTTATGAAAATGGCGAGGAGCGTTGTATTGCGTGTAAATTATGTGAGGCAATATGTCCTGCTCAAGCTATTTTAATTGAATCTGAGACTAGGGAAGACGGGAGTCGTCGTACTACTAGATATGATATTGATATGACAAAATGTATTTATTGCGGAATGTGCCAAGAAGCATGTCCGGTAGATGCAATTGTTGAAGGGCCGAATTTTGAGTTTGCTACCGAAACCCACGAAGAGTTACTGTATAACAAGGAAAGGTTATTACGTAATGGAGAAATTTGGGAGCAGGAGCTTGCAAGAAAATTAAAGGATGATTATCTATACAGGTAATATAATTTATGGCGATATTTTTCTATTTTTTTGCCTTTTTGTTAGTACTTGGTAGTGTTATGGTAATAACTAGTCGTAATCCCGTATACGCTGTTTTGTGGCTAATTTTTACTTTCTGTAATGCTTCCGGGATTATGGTTCTTATGGGAGCTGAGTTTTTAGCAATGATGCTGATAATCATTTATGTTGGAGCTGTTGCGGTATTATTTCTGTTTGTAGTAATGATGCTCAATGTGAAAATTGCTGAATTCAAGGGAATCATAGGCGCTGAAATCGCAATTGCCACTATGATAGCATTCTTTCTATTCGTTGACCTGACTGTTGTTGTTCTGATTGGGACTAAAGTTATTATACCGCTAAATAATTCACAATTTACACTCAATCCTGATATTGGCAATGCTTATGCAATTGGCAGGGTTTTATATACTGACTTTATTTTACCCTTCCAAACTTCTGGGTTGATACTATTTACGGCAATGATTGCGAGTATTTCTCTAACTCTTCGTCTGAGAACCGGAGTTAAAAGGCAAAAACCTGCTAATCAGTTGAACAAAAATAAAGAAAATAGCTTATTTTTTGCAAAAAATACCGGAAAATCTGGATTAGAAAATTTGAATTATGACGATTAGTAATATTTCTCTAGAACATTATTTAATTCTAGCGGCTCTTATTTTTTCAATAGGGGTAACTGGATTATTTATGAATCGCAAAAGTGTTATTACGATTTTAATGGCAATTGAATTAATGCTGCTTGCGGTAAATATAAATTTTGTGGCATTTTCGGTATATTTGCAGGACCTAGTAGGGCAAGTATTTAGTATAATAATTTTATCGATTGCGGCAGCAGAAATTTCTATAGGTCTTGCGATTTTAGTGTTATATTTCCGTAACCGTGGCTCAATTGAGATTGAGGATATTAACCAGATGAAAGGATAGGGGAGGTAAAGTTATGTTACTTGTTACCAAATTGATTATCTTTTTGCCTTTAATTTCTGGTATATTCAATGGTATTTTTTGTAAAAAATTAAGCAATAATCAGGCAAGCTTTGCAGCAATTATTTCTATTATTATTTCTGCGGTTTGTGCTTCTTATGTTTTTGTAGCTGCTGGAATTAATAAAGAAACTATCCATATAATTATTACAAGATGGATAAATATTGAATCACTCTCTGTAAGCTGGGCTATTTATGTCGATCAACTTACTGCCATAATGTTTATACTGGTAACCTTTGTTTCCGCTGTAGTTCATATATATTCATTAGGTTATATGAAAGATGATAAGAACTTACCGAAATTTCTGTCGTATTTATCTTTGTTTACTTTTTTTATGCTAGCTTTAGTGTCAGCAGATAATTTTCTCCAGTTATTCTTTGGCTGGGAAGGAGTAGGCTTATGCTCTTATTTGCTAATTGGTTATTACTACAAAAAAGATTCCGCAAATAATGCTGCTGTTAAGGCTTTTATAGTTAACCGGATCGGTGACTTTGCATTTATTATAGGTATTATTATTATGTTGATTTATGCAAGTACTGTCGAATTTCATGGAGTGTTTGGGCAAAGCCAAGATTTAGCAAAAATGGCTATAAATATATTGAGATATGAATTTAAAGTACTGGATATTATATGCTTGATGTTATTTATTGGATGTACAGGAAAATCTGCCCAAATTGGAATGCACGTATGGCTACCTGATGCAATGGAAGGCCCAACTCCTGTTTCTGCTTTAATACATGCCGCTACAATGGTTACGGCGGGAGTGTTTTTAATAGCACGTTGTTCATTTATGTTTGAATACAGCCCAAATGTTTTAGCTATTATTACTGCAGTGGGAGCAATTACGTGCCTATTTGCGGCAACTATCGCAATAGCACAAACCCATATAAAAAAAATTATTGCTTATTCGACTTGTAGTCAGCTTGGTTATATGTTTTTTGCCTGTGGTGTTTCTGCTTATCAGGCAGGAATTTTTCACCTAGTTACTCATGGGTTCTTTAAGGCTTTGCTTTTTCTTTCAGCCGGGAGTGTTATCCATTCAACTTCTGAGCAGGAAATATTTAAAATAGGAGGGATATGGAGAAAAATGCCAATAACTTATGCTAATTTTTGGGTAGGTTCGCTGGCAATTATTGGAATCTTCCCTTTAGCTGGATTTTACTCTAAAGACCTTATCTTAGAATCGGCTTACCTGGCCTCCGGAATAGGTATGTTGGCTTTTATCCTAGGAATTCTTGCAGCTATTTTAACAGCTATTTATTCTTTAAAAATTATTATGGTTACTTTCCACGGTAAAACCAGCCTTTCTGAAGATGTTTTTAACCATGTTCATGAATCGTCAAAAATTATGAATACGCCTTTACTTGTTTTAGTAGCAGGAGCTTTATTTTCTGGAATGTTAGGCTATTATATTTTGTCAATTGACAGTCCGGTGGGATATTTTTCTGGAAGTATTTTTAATTTAGATATATTTCCTAATGAACATCATGTATCCTTGCTGATTCAACTCTTGTTTTTAATCATTGGCGTAACTGGTTCTATAATTGGCGTATATTGTTATAGAGGTAATACCTATCAGAAAATTTCTAACAAGTTTCCCTTTATACATTGCGTGTTAAAGAATAAATATTTCTTTGATGAACTGTACGACCAAATTTTTGTAAGGTTTACTAAAGTTTTAAGTTCTTTAGCTGGATGTTTTGATATTAAGATAATAGATAGATTAGGTCCTAACGGATTTGCCCATTTAACCAGAGGAATTAGTTGGTGTATATGCCGACTTCAAACAGGATATATAGTTAACTATGTGTTATATATAGTTTTTGCCTTAGTGTTATGCATAACAATTTTTGTCTTTAGATATTTGCCGGTAGCTTGGAGTGTATAGATGTTAGATCTGCCAATTTTGTCAATTAGTATTTTATTACCGCTCTTTAGCGCATTATATATTACCTTTTTTATTAGCCAAAGTAGATCTGAGAGAAAACAAATTTATGCTGTTTATGTAGCAATCTTAAGTTCTGTACTAACGTTGATTACTACCACTTATTTACTATTTAGTTTTGATAAATACCAAGACTCCTTTCAGTTTGTAGAAAGGTACCGCTGGATTGATAAGATTGGATTGGAATATTTTGTTGGGGTAGATGGCTTATCGTTATTTTTTATCTTTTTAACTGCGCTGCTCAGTCTTGTATGTATTGTTGCAAGTCTTTTTATAATCAAGAAATATATCAAAGAATTTTTACTTTGCTTCTTATTGCTTGAATCTTTTTGCATAGGAGTTTTTTCTTCGCTTAACCTACTTCTTTTTTATGGATTTTTTGAAGTAATACTTATCCCTATGTATATTATTATCGGCGTATGGGGTGGAGAAAATAGAATTTATGCTGCCGTTAAGTTTTTTCTTTATACTTTTTGGGGTTCGGTATTTTTTCTTCTCGCACTAATTTATATTTATACCCAGACCGGTACATTTAACATAATCGAGTTAAGTACACTTTTACCACAATTACCTTGTGGAGTACAAAAAATACTATGGATTGCCATGTTTATTTCTTTCGCAGTAAAAGTCCCTATACCTCCTTTTCATACTTGGCTACCTGATGCACATGTGCAAGCTCCCACTGCTGGATCAGTGATGCTTGCTGGAATATTACTAAAACTCGGTGGGTATGCTTTCCTTAGAATATCCCTGCCAATGTTCCCTTCAGCTTCAGAAGCATTTTCTGAATATGTAATTTGGATAAGCAGTTTTGCTATAGTCTATGCTTCACTTATAGCTTATGTTCAGACAGATATGAAAAAGATGATAGCATATTCATCTGTTGCCCATATGGGGTATGTTACTGGTGGTATATTTAGTTTTACAGAGAAAGGAATAAATGGTGCAATATTCCAGATGATAAGCCATGGCCTTATTTCCTCAGCGTTATTTTTAGTAGTGGGAATTCTATATGACCGTCATCATACTAAAGAAATAAGTAAGTACGGGGGTGTGGCAGCTAGTATGCCTATTTTAGCTACCCTCTTTATGATCGCTATGCTTGGTTCGATTGGTCTACCGGGTCTTAGTGGTTTTATTGGAGAGTTTTTAAGTATAGCGGGTATTTATGAAGTAAATCCATTTATGGGCGTAATATGTACTTTTGGGGTAGTTCTTGGAGCAATTTATATGCTAAAACTCTATAAGGCTGTGATATTTGGCCAAGTTACGAACCGAGATGTTGCCAGATTCGAAGATCTATATTTATACGAGAAAGCAGCACTAATACCATTGATTATTTTAGTTATTTATATTGGAATTTTCCCTAGCGACGTTTTGCGTATTATCCAGTTACCGGTGATAAAAATTGCTGATTTATATGGTGGTTTATAAAGGTTTAAGAGGAAAGAAGTTATTTTACGCAGGTAAAATAAGTACTTTAAATATTTAAGTTAGAAATGGACATGCTGAATCAATTTATTTTAATTTTTCCGGAGATTGTTTTAACGTCTGTTGCTATGTGTATGCAATTATTAGCAGTCTTTTTTAAAGATCACTTAAGATTTATTACTCTAGTAACTATAGCTGCTTTAATTACTCTTGGTACATATATTTTAAATTTTATGCCAAACGGGAGTATGTCTATATTCTCGAATTCTTTTGAAGTTTCTCCACATATTTACAAACTTAAGTCTTTGGTGCTATTTTTAAGTATCATGAGTATCGTAATATATAAAAGTCTGATAAGAATTTCTGATAAAGGAGTTAAGATAGAGTTTATTACCTTAATTTTGTTGTCGACCGTTGGGGTTTTTATTTCTATTTCGGCAAGAGATTTTATAACTCTTTTTTGCGGGTTAGAATTGCAAGCTCTCTGTGGTTATGCAATGGCAGCTTTTAATAATAAAGACGTAAAATCCTCAGAAGCAGGATTAAAATATTTTGTTCTTGGGTCTTTAATTAGTTGTTTAATGTTACTTGGTATCTCTTTCTTTTATGGATTTGCCGGCAGTATTTATTTTAATGATATAAAGACTGCATTAGATAGCGAATTTAATATAGGGTTAGCAGTAGGGGCAATATTTGTCTTAGCTGCTATGCTGTTTAAATTATCTGCTGCTCCTCTTCATATATGGACGCCAGATGTTTATGAAGGAGCTCCTGTTTCTACAGTTACATACTTTGCTGTAGCACAAAAAGTGGGGATTTTAATTGTGCTTATAAATTTTATAACTTTAGTAATAGGAAATTATTTAAGGGTTTCAGTAGATCTTATAAAAATAGCAGCTATTTTATCGATTTTTATAGGAGCCTTGGGAGCAATGATGCAGTCCTCGCTTAAAAGGTTAATGGCCTATAGTACGATATTAAACGTAGGGTATGTTTTGATAGCAATTTCTCTTCATTCAGAGGAAGGTTTCCGTTCTGCAGTTATTTATATGCTTATTTATGTTATTGGTACTATAGGGTTTTTTGCCTGTTTAGTTGCTTTATTTGGCGAAAGAAGCGATATAGCTAGTTTTGCTGATTTGCAAGGGATTGCTACAGAAAGGAAAACTATTGCGGCTGCAATAGCAATAATAATGTTTTCAATGATAGGCCTGCCGCCTCTTGCAGGATTTTTTGGTAAGTACTATGTTTTTTATAATGCTATTATACAGGGTGAAATTACCTTGGCTGTATTAGGGGTCCTTAGCAGTGTAATAGCTGCCTTTTACTATTTAAAGGTAGTAAAATATATGTATTTTACGGAAGCAGTTGAAAAAACGGCAATTATATCTACCAATCGTGGTTTATTATCAGTATCAGTTATTTCTGTAGGATTTACGTTGTTTTTCTTTATTTTTGCTTCATCATATCTTTTATAAATCTGAAAAGGATTTAATTTTGTATATAGATTATTGGTTACCAAAATAATGTTACCGTGGGAAAAGGATTATAATTTACTGCTTTTTGACCGGATTGATAGTACTAACGATGAAGCTCTTCGCCTTGCTAAAAGTAGGGTAAAGGGTAGTTTTGTAATTGCAGCAAAAGCTCAAACTAACGGTAGGGGTACTAAAGGTAAACCCTGGGAATCTATTATCGGTAATTTGCATATGAGTATTTTGTTGCGGCCGCAAGTGAGTATAAACCGCACTAAAGAATTATCTTTTCTTACTGCTATTGTGCTACGAGAAGCAATTCTGGAATTTATAGATAAGCTTAAAGCTCCAAAAGCCGATATTAAATTGAAATGGCCTAATGACGTTCTCATAGCAGCAAAGAAAGTTTCTGGTATTTTGTTAGAGTCTATAAATATACAAGGTATAAATTATGTTATAATTGGTGTTGGAGTTAATACTCATTTTGTACCTAATACACCAAGCATATCAGCTACGAGTTTATTAAGTGAGGGAATTATTTTAAAAAGTCCAGATAGTTTTCTAAATATGTTTATGGATAAGTTTCAGATTCATTATTCTCGATGGCAAAAGGAAGATAGCTTTGATTCTATTAAGAATAGATGGCTTGAATTTGCGTATAATTTGAATAAAGATATAACTTTGGATGATGGGATGAGAAAATTTTCTGGAATATTTAGGGGAATAGATAATGAAGGAGCTATTCGTGTTGAACTTGTAAATGGAGAATTATGCAGTTTTTCTTCTGGGCAGGTTACTTACCGGTAAGTATTAATGTTATTTCTATTTGAATTCTTATAAAGCTTTTGATTTGCCATGAATAATATTGCTATAATTTTGGTTGCTCCACAATTAGGGGAAAATATAGGAGCAAGTGCTAGAGCTATGAAAAATTTTGGCTTAAAGGATTTGCGTATTGTTGCGTCACGGGACGGTTGGCCAAATAAAAAAGCAGAAAGTATGTCTGTAGGAGCAATTGATATAATAAATCAGGCTAAGGTTTTTTCGTCAATAGAAGAAGCTGTTAGTGATTTATCTTTTATTTATGCTACTACCGGAGTAGTTAGGGCTATTAACAAAAACTACGTTTTATCACGAAATTTAAAGCAAGATATAGATAATAATCATTCTATAGGAATAATGTTTGGCCGTGAAAATTGTGGTCTTAATAATCACGAAATGACATATGCTAATAAAATATTAGTAATAGATACCTATAAGAATTTTAATTCTTTGAATATTGCTCATGCAGTATCGATCGTATGTTATGAACTTTTCGGTATAAAAAGTCAAAAAAGAGGGGATTTAAATAATACTCATAAGTTAGCTACGCAGGCTGAACTAAATTATTTTTATAGCCATCTATTTTGCAAACTGGAAGAAAAAAAATTTTTTAGGGTGCCCGAAAAAAAGGAACACATGACTAATAAAATCAGGAATTTGTTTTCTAGAATAGATAACCTTTCACAAGTAGAATTACAAATTTTAAGGGGGATAATTACTATACTTGTGGATGACAAAAATTAGTAATTGATCAAGGGTTTATGAGATAAAAACATGAATATCTAAGTTCTAGAATATTAGGGTTTAAGGCGTATTTCTGATGATAACTAGAAACTAATTAAATTTTGCCAGCTGCTTATATTATCCAGTTCTATTTTAGTAATCCTTGCAGTTAGCATGCCGTTTTTTACTATTAATTTGTATTCCAGCGATTCATATGTTGTGCGCCAGGGGGTATACTAGGCCACTAAAAAAGAATCTGCGCCAAGCATACTAGTCCACCCCTACGCCAGGTGAGAAGTCCACTTTCAAAAGAAAAGAACAATGCTAATTTAGTTAATTTATTTGTTAACTAAATTAGAGTTTAAATTAAATTGAATGAGGAAATATAGTATGTCAACAATTAGAGAAGTGCTGTACCAGCACATCAAAGGTAACAGCCAAAGACAGATAGCCAGATCATTTGATCTATCGAGGGATACAATAAGAAAATATATTGAGTTAGCAAGACAAGAAAATCTCAGTATTTTAGCTAGTGATTCTGAATTAAACAGGATAGCAATCAAGGTTGAAGAAAAATTATATAAGAACGAACCTATACAGAAAGCATCTGCGATGATAATGCTTGCAGAATATAATGAGGCAATAGGGAACTGGCTACAACAAAGAAGTATAACCCACACCCAAATTCGGCGTTTACTATTATCAGAAGGTGTGAAAGTAAGTAATCGGAGTATTAACCGATATATTCAAAAAGCTTTTCCTAAGCTACCCAAGAGTACTATTCATATAAAGACTGAACCGGGTCAAGAAGCTCAGGTAGATTTTGGTTATATTGGCAAGATTCAGGATGTTAATGGTAAAAATAGAAAACTTTATGCTTTTGTAATGACTCTGTCCCATAGTCGTTATCGTTACGTAGAGTTTGCTTTTTCACAGGACCAAGTTAGTTGGGCTCAGCTCCATGTAAATGCTTTCAACTTTTTTGGTGGTGTACCCAGTAGAGTAATATTGGATAATTTAAAAGCCGGGGTCATTAAACCTGATATTTATGACCATACTTTAAATGAGACTTATTCAGAATTATCAAGGTTTTATGGTTTTACAATAGATCTAACTAAAGTTTTTAAGCCGGAGCATAAAGGCAAAGTGGAGCGCTCTATTAGGATAGTTAGAGAACAACTTATAGCCGGTAAATCATATAGCAATATTATAGAGGCTAATATTGAAGCGATCAAGTGGTGTAAAAATGAAATATCACATAGAATATGTACTACAACAGGATCAAAGCCAATTGATACATTTTTATTGGAAGAAAAGGAATGTTTACTTCCTATACCGTCAGGTATTTTTGATATGCCGATTTGGACTACCTGCACAGTACAAAAAGATCACCATTTTATGGTCAAAGGTAATTTTTATTCGGTGCCAACAAAATATATCGGGGAAGAGGTTAGTATTCGTATTGGGCTAAAGACCGTTACAGCCTATTATAAACACCAGATCATAAAAACCCATCCGAGGAATTATAATAAAGGTCAATGGATTACCGACGAAAAAGATTACCCAAAATCTGCTTTATATTATTTAGAGAATAATCCTGAGAAATGTTTAAGTTGTGCTAAAGGCATAGATAATTCTACATACCAGGTAATAAGCAGAATTCTTGCATCAGGCGGTAGAATATCACTACGTAAAGTTCAAGGTATTTTAAGATTATCGCAGACACACGGTAATGACAGACTAGAAGCTGCATGTTTGCGAGCTGTGTCTTATGATAATTATACTTATGAGGCTATATCCAATATTTTAAAAAATAAACTGGATCAGTACTCTATTCCTAATATTGAAGGCGGCAAAGTGAAGAATATTAAGGCTAATGCTTAAATATAGCTCTGATATGGAGGCTAATTATGCCTAACTTGCAACTCGATAATTTGGTACAACAACTTAAGTTATCTGGAATATCTGATAGTTTGGATAGCAGGCTAAGGCAAGCCAGAGACGCTGCAATGCCATATGAAGAACTGCTTTTAATGCTATTCCAAGATGAGGTGGATAATAGAGATCAAAGCTCTCTGCAAAGAAGAGTTGTCCAAGCAAAATTTGAAGAAACAAAAACATTTGAAGGGTTTGATTTAAAACGATATTCACTCAAAATTAGACATGCAATTAATGACTTAATGACTGTAAAATTTATCAAAGAAAAGAACCATGTAATCATTATGGGGCCGGTAGGTACTGGTAAAACGCACTTATCTCAAGCTCTTGGAATGTTAGCTTGCCAGCGCAATAAAAAGGTAAAGTTTATAAGGAGCAACGAACTACTCAATGAATTTTATCGCTCTAGAGCCGATTTTACTTATGATGTCATTTTTAAGCGATACACAAAAGTTGATTTATTGATTTTAGATGACTTCGGCTTAAAAACTTTGTCAGCAGAACAATCATCTGACTTATATGATTTAATAGCGGCCGTGCATATAAATGCTAGTCTGATCATTACCACAAATAGGAAAATTGAAACATGGGCAGAAATATTTTTTGATCCTGTTATGGCTAACGTTGCTTTGGATAGAATAGTTAATAATTCGTATAGAGTAGTATTAGAGGGTGATTCTTACCGAAAAAATTTTACGCCAAAATTTAAAATGGAGGATGACAATATGATACAAAAAAGTTAGTATAAAGTGGACTTCTCATCTGGCGCAGGGGTGAACTAAAATACCTGGCGCACAACATGAGTCAATCAATTTATTTTGTGTAAGTTGTTGTATTTTTTAATTCCAGTAAATCATGCCTAAAATCCCCGCATAAAATTTCAAATTGATTCAATGCCAAAGACCAATTTTTAATCGGCATGGTCCATTTTTTGGCAGCATTTTTTAGAGCCAAAATACGATTTTTAAAATAGACTTATCATCTGGAAAAACCCTTTTATTGTTGATGATTTTTCTGATTTGACGATTTATCGATTCTATCGCATTGGTAGTATAAATTACCCGCCTAATCTCATCAGGAAAAGCAAAAAGAGGAATAATCCCGCTCCAATTCCTTTGCCAAATATCAGAGATCACAGGATATTTATTATCCCATTTAGCAGCAAACGATTTTAGCTCCAGATATCCTATTTCTTCGCTTGTTTGCAGTGTAAATCCTTTTAAGATCCGCTGTGACCACTTTTAAATCCTTATAAGAAACACATATTTTACAGAATTCCTCGCCATATGTACTATACAGAGTTGTACAATCGTATTAGGATAAATGCTATTTATGGCTTCAGGAAAGCCTTTTAATCCATCAACGCATGCTACATATATCTGTTTTATCCCTCTGTTCTTTAGCTCAGTTACAACCTGCATCCAAAACTTGGAACCTTCATTTTTACCGACCCAGATCCCCAGTAATTCCTTTTTCCCTTCCATGTTAACACCTATTGCAAGATATACCGCTTTGTTAATTACTGTATGATTATCCCTTGCTTTAACGTGTATGCAATCCAAATATAATATTGGATATACATCGTCTAGGGACCTGTTTTGCCATGTAGTAACTTCTTCTATTACTCCGTCAGTGACAGTTGATATAAGGTCCTTGGAAATATTGGTCTGGTATATCTCCTCTAAATGGCTATGTATCTCACTGACAGTCATCCCTCTTGCATATAGTGAAATCACTTTATCATCAAAACCACTAAATCTCCTAACTCCTTCAGGAATCAATTGAGGTTCAAATTCTCCTTCCCTGTCCCCTTGAAACATCTACGGTAATCTGATGACCGTCGTCATCTATAATCGTTTTTTCATAACTGCCGTTGCGACGATTATTATCGCTCTTGATTATCTTACTATGTTTAGAATAACCTAGATCGTGTTCTAATTCACTTTCAAGAATTCTCTCTACTATTTGCTTTTTAAGTTTATTAAATAATGTTGTGCGCCAGGTATTTTAGTTCACCCCTGCGCCAGATGAGAAGTCCACTTTATACTAACTTTTTTGTATCATATTGTCATCCTCCATTTTAAATTTTGGCGTAAAATTTTTTCGGTAAGAATCACCCTCTAATACTACTCTATACGAATTATTAACTATTCTATCCAAAGCAACGTTAGCCATAACAGGATCAAAAAATATTTCTGCCCATGTTTCAATTTTCCTATTTGTGGTAATGATCAGACTAGCATTTATATGCACGGCCGCTATTAAATCATATAAGTCAGATGATTGTTCTGCTGACAAAGTTTTTAAGCCGAAGTCATCTAAAATCAATAAATCAACTTTTGTGTATCGCTTAAAAATGACATCATAAGTAAAATCGGCTCTAGAGCGATAAAATTCATTGAGTAGTTCGTTGCTCCTTATAAACTTTACCTTTTTATTGCGCTGGCAAGCTAACATTCCAAGAGCTTGAGATAAGTGCGTTTTACCAGTACCTACCGGCCCCATAATGATTACATGGTTCTTTTCTTTGATAAATTTTGCAGTCATTAAGTCATTAATTGCATGTCTAATTTTGAGTGAATATCGTTTTAAATCAAACCCTTCAAATGTTTTTGTTTCTTCAAATTTTGCTTGGACAACTCCTCTTTGCAGAGAGCTTTGATCTCTATTATCCACCTCATCTTGGAATAGCATTAAAAGCAGTTCTTCATATGGCATTGCAGCGTCTCTGGCTTGCCTTAGCCTGCTATCCAAACTATCAGATATTCCAGATAACTTAAGTTGTTGTACCAAATTATCGAGTTGCAAGTTAGGCATAATTAGCCTCCATATCAGAGCTATATTTAAGCATTAGCCTTAATATTCTTCACTTTGCCGCCTTCAATATTAGGAATAGAGTACTGATCCAGTTTATTTTTTAAAATATTGGATATAGCCTCATAAGTATAATTATCATAAGACACAGCTCGCAAACATGCAGCTTCTAGTCTGTCATTACCGTATGTCTGCGATAATCTTAAAATACCTTGAACTTTACGTAGTGATATTCTACCGCCTGATGCAAGAATTCTGCTTATTATTACTCTGGCCTTTAAATATTGAACATTATATAGTAGCATAAGCTATTTCTTTCTTTTTAAAATAATTTTGAATTTTTATACCATTAAACTGAATTTGTGTTAAATAGGACCGTACATTAATTGTTAAATCTTTTACTGATTTTAGTACTCGAAAATTATTAGAGTTAGCTTTGACATCTTGGTTTACAAGTTCTTGTGGATTCATATCAGGACAATATGATGGTAAATAAAACAATTCTAGCTTGTCCTTATGTCTTTCTACATAAGCTTTTACCTTTTTACTGTGATGCACTCTATGATTATCTAATATCAAAAATATTTTCTGCTTAATTTGTCTGATCAGTCTACCTAAAATTCAATACACTTTTTGCTGGTAAAATTATCTTCAAATAGCATCCAGTTCATAAATCCTTGCGGACTAATAGCAGCTAGCATATTACATTTAAATCTTGAGCCACTTCTCTTGATTGCTGGGGTCTTGCCTTTAAGACCCATATGTTTTACCTCGATTATCTGTTGATTGTATCCCCATTTCATCTCCCCAATAAATTCTAGCACTTTCTTTCATTGCACGAGACTTGATTTCTGGATATGTGACTGTTAACCATTCTTTTATCTTCTCTGGATTACGTTGATAGGCTGATTTAATTGGTTTTTGAGACGTAAAACCCAATCTATTCATAATTTTTCTTATAGAACGCCTGTTATACTGATAAAGGTAATTGGATTCTATATATTCTTGTACCACTTTACTATTCCATAACGTATAATCCATTCCCAATTCATCAGGTGTATGTGATAAAATTTTAGATTTTAATTCCTCTTCTTGATTTTTACTGATTTTAGATCCTGTTCCTACCTTTACTCCTCGCTTCTTATAGCGAAAGCTTTCTTCCTTAGAAATTTTGTACTCTTTAAGATATTTCCATATAGAACTCCTAGAAAACCCAAAGGTAATAGATGCTTGTTTCTTGCTTATTCCATGTATAACTATTGCTTCCACTGCTTTCTTTCTTAATATCTTGAGATCGCTTGGTGATAATTTTTTATTAGACATTTTGTTATTACTCTTGATACAATATCATTATATCATTTCTCTAATGTTAGTTCAATATTTAAAGGCCGGAGTAATAATATAAAGCAGATTTTGGGTAATCTTTTTCGTCGGTAATCCATTGACCTTTATTATAATTCCTCGGATGGGTTTTTATGATCTGGTGTTTATAATAGGCTGTAACGGTCTTTAGCCCAATACGAATACTAACCTCTTCCCCGATATATTTTGTTGGCACCGAATAAAAATTACCTTTGACCATAAAATGGTGATCTTTTTGTACTGTGCAGGTAGTCCAAATCGGCATATCAAAAATACCTGACGGTATAGGAAGTAAACATTCCTTTTCTTCCAATAAAAATGTATCAATTGGCTTTGATCCTGTTGTAGTACATATTCTATGTGATATTTCATTTTTACACCACTTGATCGCTTCAATATTAGCCTCTATAATATTGCTATATGATTTACCGGCTATAAGTTGTTCTCTAACTATCCTAATAGAGCGCTCCACTTTGCCTTTATGCTCCGCCGGCTTAAAAACTTTAGTTGGATCTATTGTAAAACCATAAAACCTTGATAATTCTGAATAAGTCTCATTTAAAGTATGGTCATAAATATCAGGTTTAATGACCCCGGCTTTTAAATTATCCAATATTACTCTACTGGGTACACCACCAAAAAAGTTGAAAGCATTTACATGGAGCTGAGCCCAACTAACTTGGTCCTGTGAAAAAGCAAACTCTACGTAACGATAACGACTATGGGACAGAGTCATTACAAAAGCATAAAGTTTGCTATTTTTACCATTAACATCCTGAATCTTGCCAATATAACCAAAATCTACCTGAGCTTCTTGACCCGGTTCAGTCTTTATATGAATAGTACTCTTGGGTAGCTTAGGAAAAGCTTTTTGAATATATCGGTTAATACTCCGATTACTTACTTTCACACCTTCTGATAATAGTAAACGCCGAATTTGGGTGTGGGTTATACTTCTTTGTTTTAGCCAGTTCCCTATTGCCTCATTATATTCTGCAAGCATTATCATCGCAGATGCTTTCTGTATAGGTTCGTTCTTATATAATTTTTCTTCAACCTTGATTGCTATCCTGTTTAATTCAGAATCACTAGCTAAAATACTGAGATTTTCTTGTCTTGCTAACTCAATATATTTTCTTATTGTATCCCTCGATAGATCAAATGATCTGGCTATCTGTCTTTGGCTGTTACCTTTGATGTGCTGGTACAGCACTTCTCTAATTGTTGACATACTATATTTCCTCATTCAATTTAATTTAAACTCTAATTTAGTTAACAAATAAATTAACTAAATTAGCATTGTTCTTTTCTTTTGAAAGTGGAGTTCTCACCTGGCGCAGGGGTGGACTAGTATGCTTGGCGCAGATTCTTTTTTAGTGGCCTAGTATACCCCCTGGCGCACAACACCTGTTAGAGGTGAAAGAGGTTCTGTCCGATCTACGGGAACGCTGACTTCTGCGTCTGGTTGGATTCTAGACACTTCCAAGGGTTGAGCTTTAGTGATCCCTTTTTCTATCTTAGATCTAGGCTGTTTCTTGCTAGCTTCGTAAGCTGCCTTTCCTTGACTTAATATATTATCTATTTCTTCTGGCGGAATTCAGTTGTCCCGCATATTTTTTGCTAAAACATCAACTATAGCATTATTTTTTCTGTTTCCCAAATCTTGTACTGCTGAATATAGAATATTAGCTTGTTCTTCGGGTGTTTTCCCTTGGAGGTGACGTGTAATTGCTGAAGCATTAATTTCGGCCGCCCTTATTTGCGCTTCGTTAGAAACGTCAAGGTCAAGAGTTTTTTAATAGGTTCGTATTTATATTTAGCCATATCTTTATGTAGTTTCTTAATTTTACAAATTACTCAAATACAATACTACTTTACCTTTTTCAAACTTTTCAACTAATTATTGAAAAAGCTTGTTTTTTAATAAAATTGAATTGTATAGATGTTAGGCTATCTAAGTTTTCTAAAACTGTGAACGATTTTTTCATATCTTATAATTTTTAATAAAGATCAAAACATTCCTCGCAACGAAGAGAAATACTACTGTCCTTTCGTGGCTAATATATAAGTTTATCTTGCAGGTTTTTATCTACTTCTTTGTTGATTTTTATTAGCTTCCTGTTTTATTTTTGATACCCATTCTCCTACCTCCTTTTTGTCCCCAGTTTTAAGTTCTTTCATGGCTTGGGCTAGATTATTCTTAATATTTTCTGTTTCCTTACCGGCAATTTTCGCTCCAACAAGAGATAGACAAGAAGAAATAACTGTACCTATTTTCTTCCATGTAGATTTATTAGCCGTTTCTTTTTCTTTTTCAGAAGAGCATTTTTCTAGCGATTGTAAATTTTTTGTAGGGTTTGAGCTTGTTCTTCTCCTGATTTGCTATTGTAATCCTCTTTAATTCTATTAATCTGTCCCGCAAGCTCTTTGGCGTTTTTAGGGCCAATTTTGCCTGATACCTCATGCTGTAATTTCTCTAAATCTTTGATAACTATATCTAGATCTTTATTACCTTTCGCTGCTGGTATTTCGCTAACAGTTGTTTTTCTTTTTTCGACGGAAGGTATAGAAGGTTCGTCCATAGCTACTGTGGCTCTTCTTTCTGACGAAGATAACGAAGGTTCTTCAATAATAGTTGTCTTCCTTTTTTCGGCGGAAAGTATAGAAGGTTCCTCCATAGCTACTGTTGTTCTTGTGTCTAAAGGCGGAGCTGGTGGTGGTATAGGTATGTCTGAATCTTTTTGTAGTTCTACTGATGTTACAGAAACTCTTGATTCTCCGGGGGATTCTCCTCTTTCTGCAGCTCGACGTAGGTCTTCGGCTTTAAGTTTTTCTACTTTTGGCTGTTCTTTTTTCTGGCCACCGCCAAAAAGCCCTGCTACTTTATCAAAAAGGCCAGTATTAACATTAATTTTTCCTGGTTCTTTTTTAACAGGTGCTTCTTCTCGTACCACGGGTCTTACTTCTTCTAGCGGTTCATCCGCCTAGGCATCTTCTAGATCCAATTCTGTCCTGGGTTTTTCAGGAACGGGAGAGCCCTTAAAATTCCCCATTTGTCTCGCCAACGCTTCCATCATACTAATAGAAGGGGTAGGAGGTACTCCTTTAGTAGGTGAACTTACTTCTTCCCGATCTACTCTTTTCTCTTTTTCCTTGGAAGTTTGTTCAGGTAAAGGATCATAATTTTCTATTTCTGGTGCGTCATCTTCTAGTTCTTCACCATCACCGGCAATAGCTGCCCGGCGTGCAAGAATTCTTTTCATAGGATCATCATCATTTTTTGACATAATCGCGAACCTCCTATTTTGGCTATATTGTATTTACTACATATTCAACTTTAAGGAGAATAATATTAACAATAAAGGGTATAATTTTATTTTTTGTTAATATAACCTTTCCTAGTTGTAAATAAACTACGTAAATTTGTACCAGTAATTTTATGACGTTTTGTATTTGCTAACCTTAGAAATTTTCTGGTTAATAAAATAAAAATCTCGATTTTTTTAAAATATCGGTTGACAGCTATTTTAATTAGTTATATAAAAATCCTCACGCAAGCTTGAACAAGTTTGTAGCTGTTTAAAAAGTTAATAAAGAATAAAAACTAATTACTACACCGCGATAAATAAATTAATATCGTGAGTGGATACTGTTTGTGCAGATTTAACTCTGCATACATCGTTTGTAATCTCAAGTTTTAACAAATTAAATAATATAAGAGCATTTGGTGGATGCCTTGGCGCTAGAAGGCGATGAAGGACGTGATACACTGCGATAAGCTCCGGGGAGCTGTGAATGGGCTTTGATCCGGAGATTTCCGAATGGGAAAACCCACCTGATTTATCAGGTATCATATGGTGAATACATAGCCATATGAGGCAAACTCAGTGAACTGAAATATCTCATTAGCTGAAGGAAAGGACATCAACAGAGACTCCGTTAGTAGTGACGAGCGAACGCGGACCAGGCAAGTGGCTTTTGAAAGTAAACTAGAACAGTATGGAAAGACTGGCAACAATAGGTGATAGCCCTGTATAGGTAAAGCTTTTTTAAGTCCTAGAGTAAGGCGGGACACGTGAAATCCTGTTTGAATATGGGGGGACCACCCTCCAAGCCTAAGTACTCTCTAGCGACCGATAGTGAACAAGTACCGTGAGGGAAAGGTGAAAAGAACCCCGACGAGGGGAGTGAAATAGACACTGAAACCGAATGCTTACAAGCAGTCGGAGCGGAATTTATTCTGTGACGGCGTACCTTTTGTATAATGGGTCAGCGACTTAGTTTGTCGAGCGAGCTTAAGCCGTTAGGTGTAGGCGTAGCGAAAGCGAGTCTTAAATAGGGCGATATAGTTCGACGAATTAGACCCGAAACCGGGTGATCTAGCCATGGCCAGATTGAAGGTGGAGTAACATCTACTGAAGGATCGAACCCACTAATGTTGAAAAATTAGGGGATGAGCTGTGGCTAGGGGTGAAAGGCCAATCAAACTCGGAGATAGCTGGTTCTCCGCGAAATCTATTTAGGTAGAGCGTTATATGATTACCACTGGAGGTAGAGCACTGGATAAGCTAGGGGGTCCAACAGACTTACCAAACTTAACCAAACTCCGAATGCCAGTGAGTACAGTATAGCAGACAGACCATGGGTGCTAAGGTCCGTGGTCGAGAGGGAAAGAGCCCAGACCGCCATCTAAGGTCCCAAAATCATGACTAAGTGTTAAAGGATGTGAGAAAACCAAAACAACTAGGATGTTGGCTTAGAAGCAGCCATCATTTAAAGAAAGCGTAATAGCTCACTAGTCTAATTAAGTTTTCCTGCGCCGACAATGTAACGGGGCTAAAGTCATGTACCGAAGATGCGGACTCATATGTATACATATGAGTGGTAGCGGAGCGTTCCGTAAGCCTGTGAAGGCATCCTGTAAGGGCTGCTGGAGGTATCGGAAGTGAGAATGCTGACATAAGTAGCGATAAAGAATGTGAGAGACATTCTCGCCGAAAGTCCAAGGTTTCCTGCGTAAAGCTAATCTGCGCAGGGTTAGTCGGCCCCTAAGGCGAGGCTGAAAGGCGTAGTCGATGGGAATCAGGTTAATATTCCTGAACCAAGAAGAAGTGACGAAGTTCAAAAATTGTATACGCTTATTGGATTGTGTATGCTAGTTGCGAGCTTCCAGGAAATAACTCTTCAATTAAGACCGTACCCCAAACCGACACAGGTGGACAGGTAGAGTATACCAAGGCGCTTGAGAGAACGATGCTGAAGGAACTAGGCAAATTGCATCTGTAACTTCGGGAGAAAGATGACCTATAATTGGGCAACCAGTTGTAGGTGGCACAAACTAGGGGGTAGCGACTGTTTATTAAAAACACAGGGCTCTGCTAAGTCAATAGACGATGTATAGGGTCTGACGCCTGCCCAGTGCTGGAAGATTAAAAGGAGGGGTGCAAGCTCTGAATTGAAGTCCCAGTGAACGGCGGCCGTAACTATGACGGTCCTAAGGTAGCGAAATTCCTTGTCGGGTAAGTTCCGACCCGCACGAATGGCGTAACGACTTCCCCACTGTCTCCAGTATCGACTCAGCGAAATTGAATTCTCAGTTAAGATGCTGAGTTCCCGCGGTTAGACGGAAAGACCCCGTGCACCTTTACTATAGCTTTGCACTGGTATTAGGGATTAAATGTGCAGAATAGGTAGTAGACTATGAAGCAGAGGCGCCAGCCTTTGTGGAGTCAAAATGTGAGATACTACCCTTTTAATTCTTAATATCTAACCATGAATCCTTGAATCAGGATTTGGGACAATGCATGGTGGGTAGTTTGACTGGGGCGGTCGCCTCCCAAACAGTAACGGAGGCGCGCGATGGTTAGCTCAGGTTGGTCAGAAATCAACTGTTAGAGTGCAATGGCATAAGCTAGCCTGACTGCGAGACCCACAAGTCGAGGCAGAGACGAAAGTCGGTCATAGTGATCCGGTGGTCCCGTGTGGAAGGGCCATCGCTCAACGGATAAAAGGTACGCCGGGGATAACAGGCTGATGATTTCCAAGAGTCCATATCGACGAAATCGTTTGGCACCTCGATGTCGGCTCATCACATCCTGGGGCTGGAGAAGGTCCCAAGGGTACGGCTGTTCGCCGTTTAAAGTGGTACGTGAGCTGGGTTTAGAACGTCGTGAGACAGTTCGGTCCCTATCTGCCGTGGGTGTAGGAAGTTTGAGAGGATCTGCCTTTAGTACGAGAGGACCGAGGTGGACGTACCTCTGGTGGACCAGTTGTCGCGCCAGCGGCATAGTTGGGTAGCTAAGTACGGACGGGATAACCGCTGAATGCATCTAAGCGGGAAACCCACCTTAAAACTAGACTTCCCTATCAGAGCCGTGGAAGACCACCACGTTAATAGGCCAGGTGTGGAAGCATGGCAACATGTGAAGCTAACTGGTACTAATAGCTCGATTGTTTTATTTTGCTGAAAACTATGAGTTTACACTTTGTATGTAGTGTTAATTTTGTACAAATCAGTATACGTAATTATACAAGTTTTTATTCTTTGTTAATAAATGTCTTTTATCATGACAAAAACCTAAAGTAAGCAGTATATACTTGTTCTAAGTTTGTTTTTAAAACGTTGTTGTCATGATAAACGACATACACATTTCAAGTAAATACGACATTAAAAGTTTGTATTGCTAGCTTGGTGGTTATAGCGTGGATGAAACACTCGATCCCATTTCGAACTCGGAAGTGAAACTCCACAGCGCCAATGGTACTTTGCTTTAAAGCACGGGAGAGTAGGTCGCTGCCAAGCTTGCAATGCAAACTTTTTTTATGCGTTGTAGTTCAATTCATGGTTATAATAAATATAGCTAATACAATTTAATCAAATCTAGGGTTGTATCTAAAAATATGAAAAAAGATAAGCAATTTAATGAATTTAGAGTATTTGTATCACAGGGCGACTAGCATGGTTATAAGGATCTTGTTTCTAAAAAAATGATGCTTTATACGTTGAGCTAAAAACCAAAATTCCTTTATTAGAGAGGGTGGATAAACTTTGCACTAGTAAAGTTAAGAGGAAGAGAATTTATGGTAATGTTATTTTCACATTTTATCTTTTGTTAATATTTGGTTTAACTTTTATGATAACTGATAACCAATTAGTACAATGCATACTATTTGCTATTACACCAATCCTTAATATTCAAATACCATTGATATTTATTTTATTAGGGCAAGAGAAGATGAGTAAAACCAAAACATGTTTTTTCTTGATACCAAGGGGAATTGCTATTGTTGTAAAGCATGTATGGTATATATGTGAAATTTTAGGTATGTTTCTGTGGAAAAATAGGACACAAAAAGGAGCCTTACTTATCTATATTTTTAGAGTTGTTTCCTGGAGTTATACTATTAGCTCGGTTTATACTTTTGTGGTCTATTGGTCATTTAAAGATCTGAAATTTGAAAATTTGTTTACTTTGGGGCTGTTTCTTCTACCTTTGGCTTTTTTGTCTGTTTGGGTAAATCATTATTTTGTGTACAAAGAACTTCTCAGCAAACTTAAATTCATTATACTCAACAAGAGGTTGAGCTATTTATTCTTTTTCTTGATGAGTTTTATAACCTTTTTTTCTTTACTGCAGTTAAATATTGATTATAGTGGTTATAAGGCTTTGAAAATTAAAGGAATTGTTCTAGTCTATTCCTGTGTATTAACCTTTATTGAATTAGCTTTTTCTGATAAGCACTATTGTTATCAATGTGGAAAGGAAATAAACAGCTGAAGCTTTTAACTTTAAAAGGTTTATTTAAGTACAAAGAATTTTATTGCAGTAGGGTAAATCAAAGTAATTGTATTTTTCCAGGTATACTACTTAACGGTAAAATCGGGGAATACGTTATAAATAGCGATGGATAATAGAAGAATTATATATTTTACAGCAAAAATTACTGAATAAAGATTAGGTTATTTACTCAAATTCTTTTCGGTTGTTGAAAAAGTATATTATTGCCCAATAAGAGTGGGCGATTTTCCGATAAATCTGTTTCCACCTGTCATGGCGAGCGACCATCGGGAGCGCGGCCATCCAGATTTTTGGTTCTTATGCTAAAAGGGACTTGGGTGCGGGACTGGTACGTTGAAGGGCATATAACCTATAGCTATTAAAGCTATCTGGACATTCTGGTTGTAACTAAAAGCCCGAAATATCGAGGGCCTAAAGGTGCATCTTTTGAGTCGGATTTAACTAAACGCCTGGAACGGAAAGGCTTAAGGGGGAAAACATTCGGAGCGCCTTGGGTAACCTTTGTAGTTGAGCCGATAAAATATCTTAATCAGCAGCTGGAGAAGAGCCAGTATTTTTTCTCGGATATTAAAAAAGAGGGGATACTGCTTTATGATAGTGGTAAATTTACTTTAGCTGAACCTAAAGATTTAAACTCCGAAGAGAGAAAGCAAATAGCTAAAGACGATTTTGATCAGTGGTTTTATAGAGGTACCGAGTTTTGATAGATACCGGAAATGCTTTTGAGCGTAATAATTTAAATATTAGTGCATTTTATCTTCATCACAGGCAACTGAAGTTTTTACTCTGCAATTCTGCTGGTATTTACTGGTTATAAACCAAGGCTGCATGATATTGAAAAGCTTGGTAGCCTAGCTAGTAATTACAGTGATGAACTGCTTAAAATATTTCCGCGGGATACTAAAGAGCAGGAAGAAAGATTTATTCTACTTAAATTAGCTTATACTGAGGCCCGTTATAATAAGAATTATACAATCACCGAAGGACAGCTAGTTTACTTGATCAAACGGGTAGAGAAATTAAAATCAATAACAGAAGAAATTTGCGCAGCCTGGATTAACCGGCAAAACACCCATTGAGCAGAAAATCTGATCTTTTTTAAATCGAGGCATCAGTTCTAGCTAAGCCGAAGTAGCTAACCTTGCAAAATTAACATAAAAAATTTAATTTGAAAAAATTCTATGCTAAAATACTTTAAAAAACTTTAGAATTATAGCTTATTTATGTACCATCACAGGTAAATCTGATACAAAATATGTATATATGTTGCGTAAATTTTTTCTTGCCTTTCTGGTCATGTTTTTGGCTGCTGCGGTTACAATAGTTGTTTGCAGTATATATTTATATAACTCATATCTCCAGAAAGAATTAATAAGTATAATTAACGAAGTAGATATCGCAGCTTTTTCGAAGGATATAGGATTTATCGACTGATAAAACAGTACAGTGCCAGCAAAACATACCCGGTAACGTCTGGCTTATTTCTTATGCTGACGGCGGCGAAGTTCATTTGGCAAACCAGCGCGCTTTAACGGCTAGTGCGCTGAATAAATGTATTGATTTTTATAAACCATATAACAGAAAACATATAGCATCTTCTTATGTTAGCGCTCATGAAAATATTTTCTCGCACAAAAAAGGAGCAGGGTATTGGTTATGGAAGCCTTATATAATTCTTGAAACACTTGAGGAAATCCCAGAAAATGACATTCTTTTATACGCTGATAGCGGTAGTGTTATTGCTAAACCAATCGATTCATTAGTTAATAAGCTTGAGAATGGTAACGATATTCTTGTATTCCAGAATAAGCACACTCATAGGGGATATGTAAGAAGAGATTTGCTAACTGCTATGGGTATGAACAATAATCTTATTTTAGATTCCTACCAACTGCAGGCTAGTTTTATCTTGATTAGAAATACTAGCTATGCGCGTGAATTCATTAGAAAATGGCTAAAATGGTGTAAAAAAGAAGAAGCTTTAACAGATAGTGATAGTTTTATTGAGGAGTATTATTACAATACTTCCCATCGGCATGATCAGGCTATACTAACTTTACTTTATTTGCAAAATCCTCAAGGAGTAATTGTAAAGCCAAAAGAAGAGGTGAAGGAATATTTTCTACACCATCGTCGTAGATGGCTTAACTATGATTTATTATTTTTACTTAAAAAGAAGTTAAATGAAAATAAAAATTTCTAATAATAAATCAATAACTTGATTTATTAAATTTTATCTAATAGCATTATAATTTATTAATTATTATTTAAAGATTTTTTGATCTAGGAGAGGAAAGACTATGTCAAAAAAACAGATAAAGGTATAGATATTCTAGAACCAGTTCCTGAAGAAATTTCATTAGAAGAGGCAGTTAGCGCCAAAAACATCAAAGCAATAAACGATCTAGTTCCTGATATTTCCTCTATAACTCCAGGTTTACTAAGAGATGCTGTACAAGCGCAAGATCCGCAAGTGTTAGAGGCGTTGCTTAAAAATGTAAGTAAGGAAGAATTTATCGAAAAACCGGAATTGATGAAAGAGTTAATAGATATTAACAGGGCAGAAGATATTAAATATATATTGGCAGATATCTTAAAAATGAAAGCACGTGATATAAATCAGTGCCGAATTACAGCTCCTGGCTGCTCGGAAGGAGGGTATACGGTATTTGAGTATACTATGTTAAATAAAAGTAAGGATCCAGAAAAATATTTACCGCATATAGAGTCGGCTTTTGAACTTATGGATCTTGGTGCAAGCGCTGCTATTCGTGAGGGAGTAGATATAGATATTAATAAAAGCATAGCAAGTCAGAGGCCAGAAACAAACGGTCATACCCCTCTTACATATTGTATTTCTAGAGGAAGTACAACTGCTGTTAGAGCTCTGGTTGATGAAGCAGGAGCAAATCCTATAATGTACACAAAGCGAGAAATTTGGATTGCCACTAAGCGTGGCTTTACTTAACTTAGCTTTTGGAATAAATGCTGCTGAAAAAGAAAAATAGCTCAAACCCAGTCTAGTCAAATGGCTCATACTCTTATTTCGCGGAGTGCAGACATTAACCAAGAACTGATTTCCACTAGCAAAGTTAAAACACCGGAATATGTAAGGCTGCAAACAGAAGCACAAAAATTAAGAGGGGAAATTGAAGGCTACGAAGCGGTACAGAAAAGAATTATTGGTCCTAAAGAAAAAGAATTGATTCGATTAAGTGAAAAAGATTTAAGAGAAGCGGAGAAAGAACTTGCTAAAGCATCTGAATTGGAAAAATCTGAAGCGCAGAAAAAAGTAGATGGTATAAAAGGAGAAATACAACAAATAAAAGAAGAGATACAAAATCTAAAACAAAGTGAAAAATTTCTTGATTTAGAAAGCCAAATAACTAGAGCAAAAGGATCTCTAAAGGATAATTTAAGATCTACCGACATCCTTTTAGACAAGAAGGAAGGGATTTTAATATAACAGAAACACGCACAACGATAGTTGATGCTTTGAAAAAAAAGGGCGACCAAGGGAAGGTAATCGGAAAGATCCAGTACTTGTATTACATGGAATGTTGAGCGATTTTCAAACTAAAACAAAAGCGATAGATGAGCAATTAAAAATTGTAGAAGAGAATGCGAGCAAGATCAATAGCTCATCTCCCGTTCAAAGCTGTTAAAGCTCATAGGCATCTTGTTAAGGAAGCAGCTAAAACATCAGAAAAAATGTTAGAGGAGATGTTCAAAGAATCGAGAGTTCACCTAGAGCCATTATCAGAAAAAAGTAAAAAAATAAGGCGCGAAGCTGATAGAGCAGAAGAACTAAGACAAGAAATTGGCCACGCCGTAGGGTTGGAGTCTGTCATATAGTTTGTGCAAGTTGCAAAAGGATATAGTAGAAGATACTATAAAAAAGCAACTTAAATACAGAGGAAAAAATGGCTAAAAAATTAGCAGAAAAAGAAGTAGATATAAATACTAAATTAGTCGAAGAATTACTATCAACAGCAGATCCATCTGAATTATTTGGTCGCGGGTGGATTATTTAATAAACTTAAAAAGCAAATAGTAGAGAGAATTCTTGAAAGTGAATTAGAACACGATCTAGGTTATTCTAAACATAGTAAGATAATCAAGAGCGATAATAATCGTCGCAACGGCAGTTATGAAAAAACGATTATAGATGACGACGGTCATCAGATTACCGTAGATGTTTCAAGGGGACAGGGAAGGAGAATTTGAACCTCAATTGATTCCTGAAGGAGTTAGGAGATTTAGTGGTTTTGATGATAAAGTGATTTCACTATATGCAAGAGGGATGACTGTCAGTGAGATACATAGCCATTTAGAGGAGATATACCAGACCAATATTTCCAAGGACCTTATATCAACTGTCACTGACGGAGTAATAGAAGAAGTTACTACATGGCAAAACAGGTCCCTAGACGATGTATATCCAATATTATATTTGGATTGCATACACGTTAAAGCAAGGGATAATCATACAGTAATTAACAAAGCGGTATATCTTGCAATAGGTGTTAACATGGAAGGGAAAAAGGAATTACTGGGGATCTGGGTCGGTAAAAATGAAGGTTCCAAGTTTTGGATGCAGGTTGTAACTGAGCTAAAGAACAGAGAGGGATAAAACAGATATATGTAGCATACGTTGATGGATTAAAAGGCTTTCCTGAAGCCATAAATAGCATTTATCCTAATACGATTGTACAACTCTGTATAGTACATATGGCGAGGAATTCTGTAAAATATGTTTCTTATAAGGATTTAAAAGCGGTCACAGCGGATCTTAAAAGGATTTACACTGCAAACAAGCGAAGAAATAGGATATCTGGAGCTAAAATCGTTTGCTGCTAAATGGGATAATAAATATCTGATATTTGGCAAAGGAATTGGAGCGGGATTATTCCTCTTTTTGCTTTTCCTGATGAGATTAGCCAGGTAATTTATACTACCAATGCGATAGAATCGATAAATCGTCAAATCAGAAAAATCATCAACAATAAAGGGGTTTTTCCAGATGATAAGTCTATTTTAAAAATCGTATTTTTGGCTCTAAAAAATGCTGCCAAAAAATGGACCATGCCGATTAAAAATTGGTCTTTGGCATTGAATCAATTTGAAATTTTATGCAGGGATTTTAGGCATGATTTACTGGAATTAAAAAATACAACAACTTACACAAAATAAATTGATTGACTCGAGCTAAACGAAAATTACCAAATTTTTCTCTGGCTTTTTTAAAATACCTTCCATTTCCGTATCCGGAATCTCCTACAAAGTATTGGTTTCAATGTTAAGTGTGCTGCTCACAAGGCTTTATTACGGTCAAATAATCCCCTTGCTGATCAATGCTGCATGGGTTCTATGTGGAATTTTACATAATCATTAATTATTACCTCGTCTCCCCAATCATAAGCTTCAACCTCTATTGTAGAATTGTAATCTTTAATTATTGTATCATTGCCAAGCGGAGTAATAATACGTGGTTTATGTTTTTGCCATAATAGATTAATAGTTGCAAGATCTAGGTGATCGTAGTGGTTATGGCTGATCCACACAATATCAATAGGGGGTAAATGCTCGAAGTTAATTCCTGGGTCTATTACCCGTTTAGGACCTGCAAAACTAACGGGACTTGCTCTTTCAGACCAGACGGTGTCGGTAAGAATATTAAGGCCTTGCGTTTGGATAAGAAACGTAACATGTCCGACATAAGAAACTCTAAGATCAGATCCCATCACCTTAGCTGGCGGCAAGTCAAATTGATTATTTAATACTTTCTCTAGCCAAGAAGAGGATTTTTCAGTAATCCTCCATTTAAGAAAATCAAAAAAAGTTTTCTCATTGTTAAGCTCAGGGTCAAAAAATCTGGTGCCGTCGAAATGAGTGTTAATATTACCATTGTAATATTTAGAATATGCAACGTAAAAATAACAAAAAGATATTATGATGAAGAGAAAAATGGCAGTATATTTATACATATATATGTACTAGTTACGACTTGATCTGACAGTGGTAAAAAATTGTTGTGCGCCAGGGGGTATACTAGGCCACTAAAAAAGAATCTGCGCCAAGCATACTAGTCCACCCCTGCGCCAGGTGAGAAGTCCACTTTCAAAAGAAAAGAACAATGCTAATTTAGTTAATTTATTTGTTAACTAAATTAGAGTTTAAATTAAATTGAATGAGGAAATATAGTATGTCAACAATTAGAGAAGTGCTGTACCAGCACATCAAAGGTAACAGCCAAAGACAGATAGCCAGATCATTTGATCTATCGAGGGATACAATAAGAAAATATATTGAGTTAGCAAGACAAGAAAATCTCAGTATTTTAGCTAGTGATTCTGAATTAAACAGGATAGCAATCAAGGTTGAAGAAAAATTATATAAGAACGAACCTATACAGAAAGCATCTGCGATGATAATGCTTGCAGAATATAATGAGGCAATAGGGAACTGGCTAAAACAAAGAAGTATAACCCACACCCAAATTCGGCGTTTACTATTATCAGAAGGTGTGAAAATAAGTAATCGGAGTATTAACCGATATATTCAAAAAGCTTTTCCTAAGCTACCCAAGAGTACTATTCATATAAAGACTGAACCGGGTCAAGAAGCTCAGGTAGATTTTGGTTATATTGGCAAGATTCAGGATGTTAATGGTAAAAATAGAAAACTTTATGCTTTTGTAATGACTCTGTCCCATAGTCGTTATCGTTACGTAGAGTTTGCTTTTTCACAGGACCAAGTTAGTTGGGCTCAGCTCCATGTAAATGCTTTCAACTTTTTTGGTGGTGTACCCAGTAGAGTAATATTGGATAATTTAAAAGCCGGGGTCATTAAACCTGATATTTATGACCATACTTTAAATGAGACTTATTCAGAATTATCAAGGTTTTATGGTTTTACAATAGATCCAACTAAAGTTTTTAAGCCGGAGCATAAAGGCAAAGTGGAGCGCTCTATTAGGATAGTTAGAGAACAACTTATAGCCGGTAAATCATATAGCAATATTATAGAGGCTAATATTGAAGCGATCAAGTGGTGTAAAAATGAAATATCACATAGAATATGTACTACAACAGGATCAAAGCCAATTGATACATTTTTATTGGAAGAAAAGGAATGTTTACTTCCTATACCGTCAGGTATTTTTGATATGCCGATTTGGACTACCTGCACAGTACAAAAAGATCACCATTTTATGGTCAAAGGTAATTTTTATTCGGTGCCAACAAAATATATCGGGGAAGAGGTTAGTATTCGTATTGGGCTAAAGACCGTTACAGCCTATTATAAACACCAGATCATAAAAACCCATCCGAGGAATTATAATAAAGGTCAATGGATTACCGACGAAAAAGATTACCCAAAATCTGCTTTATATTATTTAGAGAATAATCCTGAGAAATGTTTAAGTTGTGCTAAAGGCATAGGTAATTCTACATACCAGGTAATAAGCAGAATTCTTGCATCAGGCGGTAGAATATCACTACGTAAAGTTCAAGGTATTTTAAGATTATCGCAGACATACGGTAATGACAGACTAGAAGCTGCATGTTTGCGAGCTGTGTCTTATGATAATTATACTTATGAGGCTATATCCAATATTTTAAAAAATAAACTGGATCAGTACTCTATTCCTAATATTGAAGGCGGCAAAGTGAAGAATATTAAGGCTAATGCTTAAATATAGCTCTGATATGGAGGCTAATTATGCCTAACTTGCAACTCGATAATTTGGTACAACAACTTAAGTTATCTGGAATATCTGATAGTTTGGATAGCAGGCTAAGGCAAGCCAGAGACGCTGCAATGCCATATGAAGAACTGCTTTTAATGCTATTCCAAGATGAGGTGGATAATAGAGATCAAAGCTCTCTGCAAAGAAGAGTTGTCCAAGCAAAATTTGAAGAAACAAAAACATTTGAAGGGTTTGATTTAAAACGATATTCACTCAAAATTAGACATGCAATTAATGACTTAATGACTGTAAAATTTATCAAAGAAAAGAACCATGTAATCATTATGGGGCTGGTAGGTACTGGTAAAACGCACTTATCTCAAGCTCTTGGAATGTTAGCTTGCCAGCGCAATAAAAAGGTAAAGTTTATAAGGAGCAACGAACTACTCAATGAATTTTATCGCTCTAGAGCCGATTTTACTTATGATGTCATTTTTAAGCGATACACAAAAGTTGATTTATTGATTTTAGATGACTTCGGCTTAAAAACTTTGTCAGCAGAACAATCATCTGACTTATATGATTTAATAGCGGCCGTGCATATAAATGCTAGTCTGATCATTACCACAAATAGGAAAATTGAAACATGGGCAGAAATATTTTTTGATCCTGTTATGGCTAACGTTGCTTTGGATAGAATAGTTAATAATTCGTATAGAGTAGTATTAGAGGGTGATTCTTACCGAAAAAATTTTACGCCAAAATTTAAAATGGAGGATGACAATATGATACAAAAAAGTTAGTATAAAGTGGACTTCTCATCTGGCGCAGGGGTGAACTAAAATACCTGGCGCACAACAAAAATCAGGCAGCTTGATAAGTTAATGGCAAGTTGTCTGATATTCCCTCCATATTACCAATGTTTTTTTCTTTGGCAATATAAATTGAATCTATAAAAGTTTGCATTGGAGTTTTTCCAAAACAATGCTTACCTGAATGAGATCTTTCGTTATTATAGCTAATAAACCAGGTATCTACATCGTCTTGTAACTCATCCAAAGTATTATAAAACTTTTTACGGAATAGAAGGTGATAACACTCTTCTTGCATGGTTTTATGGAAACGCTCACAAATGCCATTAGTTTAGGGGCTGTAAGCCTTAGTTCTAGAATGGTCTACATCCTCAATGCCTAGGTATAGTTGGTAAGCATGATTTTTAGGCTTGCCGCAATATTCAGTGCCTCTATCAGTTAAGATGCAAAGCAAAGGTATATTATGGCTTGCAAAAAACGGTATAACCCTATCATTAAGGTGATCAGCAGCGGTAATAGCCGTTTTCTTAGTATAGAGCTTACAAATAGCCACTCTGGAATAGGTATCTACAAAAGTTTGTTGATAAATGCGCCCTATGCCTTTGATATTACCCACGTAGTAAGTATCTTGTGACCTTAGGTAACCAGGGTGCATAGTTTCGATTTCGCCCGTTGCCTCATGCTTGTTTTTTGCCTTTTCAAGTGCAGCAAGCTGCACATCGTTGAGAACAATACCGTCATTGGCAACTTTGGCGAGTCAATCAATTTATTTTGTGTAAGTTGTTGTATTTTTTAATTCCAGTAAATCATGCCTAAAATCCCCGCATAAAATTTCAAATTGATTCAATGCCAAAGAGCAATTTTTAATCGGCATGGTCCATTTTTTGGCAGCATTTTTTAGAGCCAAAAATACGATTTTTAAAATAGACTTATCATCTGGAAAAACCCCTTTATTGTTGATGATTTTTCTGATTTAACGATTTATCGATTCTATCGCATTGGTAGTATAAATTACCCGCCTAATCTCATCAGAAAAAGCAAAAAGAGGAATAATCCCGCTCCAATTCCTTTGCCAAATATCAGAGATCACAGGATATTTATTATCCCATTTAGCAGCAAACGATTTTAGCTCCAAATATCCTATTTCTTCGCTTGTTTGCAGTGTAAATCCTTTTAAGATCCGCTGTGACCACTTTTAAATCCTTATAAGAAACATATTTTACAGAATTCCTCGCCATATGTACTATACAGAGTTGTACAATCGTATTAGGATAAATGCTATTTATGGCTTCAGGAAAGCCTTTTAATCCATCAACGCATGCTACATATATCTGTTTTATCCCTCTGTTCTTTTGCTCAGTTACAACCTGCATCCAAAACTTGGAACCTTCATTTTTACCGACCCAGATCCCCAGTAATTCCTTTTTCCCTTCCATGTTAACACCTATTGCAAGATATACCGCTTTGTTAATTACTGTATGATTATCCCTTGCTTTAACGTGTATGCAATCCAAATATAATATTGGATATACATCGTCTAGGGACCTGTTTTGCCTGTAGTAACTTCTTCTATTACTCCGTCAGTGACAGTTGATATAAGGTCCTTGGAAATATTGGTCTGGTATATCTCCTCTAAATGGCTATGTATCTCACTGACAGTCATCCCTCTTGCATATAGTGAAATCACTTTATCATCAAAACCACTAAATCTCCTAACTCCTTCAGGAATCAATTGAGGTTCAAATTCTCCTTCCCTGTCCCTTGAAACATCTACGGTAATCTGATGACCGTCGTCATCTATAATCGTTTTTTCATAACTGCCGTTGCGACGATTATTATCGCTCTTGATTATCTTACTATGTTTAGAATAACCTAGATCGTGTTCTAATTCACTTTCAAAGAATTCTCTCTACTATTTGCTTTTTAAGTTTATTAAATAATCCACCCGCGACCAAATAATTCAGATGGATCTGCTTTTGATAGTAATTCTTCGACTAATTTAGTATTTATATCTACTTCTTTTTCTGCTAATTTTTTAGCCATTTTTTCCTCTGTATTTAAGTTGCTTTTTTATAGTATCTTCTACTATATCCTTTTGCAACTTACACAAACTATATGACAGACTCGTATCCTATGATCTCTGATATTTGGCAAAGGAATTGGAGCGGGATTATTCCTCTTTTTGCTTTTCCTGATGAGATTAGGCGGGTAATTTATACTACCAATGCGATAGAATCGATAAATCGTTAAATCAGAAAAATCATCAACAATAAAGGGGTTTTCCAGATGATAAGTCTATTTTAAAAATCGTATTTTTGGCTCTAAAAAATGCTGCCAAAAAATGGACCATGCCGATTAAAAATTGCTCTTTGGCATTGAATCAATTTGAAATTTTATGCGGGGATTTTAGGCATGATTTACTGGAATTATTACTCTGGCCTTTAAATATTGAACATTATATAGTAGCATAAGCTATTTCTTTCTTTTTAAAATAATTTTGAATTTTTATACCATTAAACTGAATTTGTGTTAAATAGGACCGTACATTAATTGTTAAATCTTTTACTGATTTTAGTACTCGAAAATTATTGGAGTTAGCTTTGACATCTTGGTTTACAAGTTCTTGTGGATTCATATCAGGACAATATGATGGTAAATAAAACAATTCTAGCTTGTCCTTATGTCTTTCTACATAAGCTTTTACCTTTTTACTGTGATGCACTCTATGATTATCTAATATCAAAAATATTTTCTGCTTAATTTGTCTGATCAGTCTACCTAAAAATTCAATACACTTTTTGCTGGTAAAATTATCTTCAAATACCATCCAGTTCATAAACCCTTGCGGACTAATAGCAGCTAGCATATTACATTTAAATCTTGAGCCACTTCTCTTGATTGCTGGGGTCTTGCCTTTAAGACCATATGTTTTACCTCGATTATCTGTTGATTGTATCCCCATTTCATCTCCCCAATAAATTCTAGCACTTTCTTTCATTGCACGAGACTTGATTTCTGGATATGTGACTGTTAACCATTCTTTTATCTTCTCTGGATTACGTTGATAGGCTGATTTAATTGGTTTTTGAGACGTAAAACCCAATCTATTCATAATTTTTCTTATAGAACGCCTGTTATACTGATAAAGGTAATTGGATTCTATATATTCTTGTACCACTTTACTATTCCATAACGTATAATCCATTCCCAATTCATCAGGTGTATGTGATAAAATTTTAGATTTTAATTCCTCTTCTTGATTTTTACTGATTTTAGATCCTGTTCCTACCTTTACTCCTCGCTTCTTATAGCGAAAGCTTTTTTCCTTATAAATTTTGTACTCTTTAAGATATTTCCATATAAAACTCCTAGAAAACCCAAAGGTAATAGATGCTTGTTTCTTGCTTATTCCATGTATAACTATTGCTTCCACTGCTTTCTTTCTTAATATCTTGAGATCGCTTGGTGATAATTTTTTATTAGACATTTTGTTATTACTCTTGATACAATATCATTATATCATTTCTCTAATGTTAGTTCAATATTTAAAGGCCGGAGTAATAAAAAATACAACTTACACAAAATAAATGATTGACTCTATTATAATTTTAATAATTTCTTTAGGAACAAAGCAAGAATTGTATATAATGTCCGCTACTTTGCCCAGATGCTCTTGGAAAATACCTAAATGTTTGTTCAGTTTTCCAATTTTAGTTTTTTCAGATATTTTTTCTCCTTTTCCTAGGAAGAAACTTATAATTTCTTTTTGCAGGTTGGGAGCTTCTATTGTTTTTGATCTGTTTAAAACAATCTCTAATGGATTACCCATTGTAAAAGCATAGGCTAATTGTTTCGGATCAAGTTCATATAGCTTTTTTAATAATTCAAGGTTTTTATCATCAGGTTTATTAGTTATGGTATTGAGAGCTAGCCTATGGAGTAGCGGTAACTCGTAGTTTTGTATTTTACTTAAATCAAAACTGCTTTTGCTTTTTTCATAGTATGATAAAACATTCTCTAAGCTCAATTTATTTATTGGAATATTCAAATAGGATAGTATTATGTCCAAAACTGGCTCTGCTATATAAGTATTACCGGTTCCTTTCATAGGGGAACTTATTTTATTTCTGACAAAACTGCATAAATTATTGTAATCATGTATGTCAGGTAAGCTTTTTTCTGCTGACAGATGAAAGTATTTTGAACCTAGTAAGAACATATATTTTACGTCTTGCCCTTTATGATTGACTAAACTGAAAGCTCCTTCTTCCTCGCCGTGAGGAATTGTTAATTTATCAATGAAACTACCAAATATTATGTCTCTGTACATATGAGACATAGGAGTCAGTAACGACTTTCTACCCCATACATGTAACACATTATTACCGAACTGATCTATAATATTTACATCCGCTCCTTGATCGAGTAAGATTGTTATAGCATGTAAGCTATTTGCATAAAATAGAGCAGAACGACCATATTTATCCTTAGTATTTACATCTACGCCAGTTTACTTAATTAAATTTTCTGCCCCAATTACCATATTTGATTCTATTACTCCGGCCTTTAAATATTGAACTAACATTAGAGAAATGATATAATGATATTGTATCAAGAGTAATAACAAAATGTCTAATAAAAAATTATCACCAAGCGATCTCAAGATATTAAGAAAGAAAGCAGTGGAAGCAATAGTTATACATGGAATAAGCAAGAAACAAGCATCTATTACCTTTGGGTTTTCTAGGAGTTCTATATGGAAATATCTTAAAGAGTACAAAATTTCTAAGGAAGAAAGCTTTCGCTATAAGAAGCGAGGAGTAAAGGTAGGAACAGGATCTAAAATCAGTAAAAATCAAGAAGAGGAATTAAAATCTAAAATTTTATCACATACACCTGATGAATTGGGAATGGATTATACGTTATGGAATAGTAAAGTGGTACAAGAATATATAGAATCCAATTACCTTTATCAGTATAACAGGCGTTCTATAAGAAAAATTATGAATAGATTGGGTTTTACGTCTCAAAAACCAATTAAATCAGCCTATCAACGTAATCCAGAGAAGATAAAAGAATGGTTAACAGTCACATATCCAGAAATCAAGTCTCGTGCAATGAAAGAAAGTGCTAGAATTTATTGGGGAGATGAAATGGGGATACAATCAACAGATAATCGAGGTAAAACATATGGTCTTAAAGGCAAGACCCCAGCAATTAAGAGAAGTGGCTCAAGATTTAAATGTAATATGCTAGCTGCTATTAGTCCGCAAGGGTTTATGAACTGGATGGTATTTGAAGATAATTTTACCAGCAAAAAGTGTATTGAATTTTTAGGTAGACTTATCAGACAAATTAAGCAGAAAATATTTTTGATATTAGATAATCATAGAGTGCATCACAGTAAAAAGGTAAAAGCTTATGTAGAAAGACATAAGGACAAGCTAGAATTGTTTTATTTACCATCATATTGTCCTGATATGAATCCACAAGAACTTGTAAACCAAGATGTCAAAGCTAACTCCAATAATTTTCGAGTACTAAAATCAGTAAAAGATTTAACAATTAATGTACGGTCCTATTTAACACAAATTCAGTTTAATGGTATAAAAATTCAAAATTATTTTAAAAAGAAAGAAATAGCTTATGCTACTATATAATGTTCAATATTTAAAGGCCAGAGTAATATATATCTCATTAGTAATGACCGCTCTGTTATAGCTTCATCTCCTTCATCATCCTCAACGTCACTTGTATAATACCCGGAATCAGTATTAATAACTTTATCATAACTGACAGGGGGCATTGTGGATTTGGATATAATAATTTCTTGTATTTCCTTAGTTAACACTTCTTTATCATATAAATTCTTATGCTCGGATCTCCTATAACCACTAATTAAAGCACGATATATTGCTTGGGAATATGCAAATACTATTTCATCAAGCTCAGCCTTGATTTTAGGAGATAGAAGAATCCTGGGTGATTTATTTGTAAGAGTAAGTACTGGATTGTAATGCGATTCCCATAAAGCGTCTCCTACAGAAGCAAGTCTTGAGAAAGAGCTTTTTTCTGGGGGGTGTTCAGTATATTCACCTTTGACATCCTTGGTGATAATTTCGTATATTTTTTCAATATTTATTATCCCTTCATCTGTAAAAGGAACACCTACTTTTTCTAATTTATTTATCAGAGAGGTATAAACGGTTTTCGAATATTCAAAAACCGTTTCATCAAATACGTTAATTAGTTCCTGTGGAATTCCGGATGCAGATGAACCTCTGTCGATATAATTTTTTGTCATAGTTATTTGAAAATGTTTTTAACTTAAAATTGTGATATTCTAAAATAAACAATCTTAAGTGTCAATAATTATCATATTACCCGCTATGGGAGGCAACGAAAAAGCATTGTGTTTTTAAGATAGAGTTCTAAAATATGATCTATTGGACAAATACGTTAAGTAGAGTGAAGTTTTTATTACGGTCTTTATTATTTTTAACCATCATATTTATAATATTGATATTATCGGTTCTTTTATGGCTTAAAACCGAGAGCGGTATTGCGATGGTCACTAACTTTGTTAGTAGATATGTGGAGCAAAATACAGTTTACAAATTAAAAATTGAAGATGTGGATTTTGCTTTGCCTTTAGGTGTAAAGATCCAAAAACTCACTTTCAGTGATAACGAAGCTGAATTTCTTGTTATTGAAAATTTTGGTATTGACCTAACGCTTTCTCCGTTATGGCTTGGGGAAGTTAATGTAAAGGATATAACCGCTGAGCATTTAATTTTAACAAGGCTACCAAATTCCAATTTAAATTCCGAAAAGCAGGATTTAACAAATAAAAAGCAATTAGGATTTGTACCTAATATCAAAATTAAAAATATTGCTATTAAAAATTTTATTTTATCTCCAGACCTTAGTAAGCTTTCAGAGGATATTAGCTTCAGTTTTGTTGCTACTCTCAATTTTTATTCTAAAGATCAAACAGTTCGGTTTTGGACAGATTTAACAGCTAATCCAGGAGTTAATGGATCCGCGGATAAGAAGTTACCATTGATTAATGGTGCTGTTTTGAATACTGAAGGCCAGTTTGATATTATAAATAATAATTTGATTATTGAACAAGTTAAGCTTTCTTCTTCTTACCTCAATCTGGTAGGAAATTTTAATATTAATTTCTTAGAGAATTCTTTAGCTGGAAGCGCAAATTATGATAGCTCTATATTAGAATATTTATTTTCTGGGCAGGAGTCTTTAAAAAGTCTCTTTAAAGGAAAAATAAATTTTTCTGGGTTGTTATCTGCCCCACATATTATTACCAAGGGAGAAGTATTTTTTGAAGACGAGAGCCAGAACTATTTCCGATTACCGAAATTAAATTGGCAATTGGATTTAATCGCTAATAAAGACGGTGCCGGCGGCCAGATTTCATTTGATGTAGCTTCTATTAAGGGTAGTGGAAAAGTCGCTAAAAACGCTTCAAAAATCTATTTGAAAGACTTTGTTGTTAAAGGGCGCAACTTAAATGGTAAGGGAAACTTATCTTTCGATAATAAAGGGAAAAGTGCAATAGGTGAATTTACTGTAAATAGTAATAATATTTATGAATTAAAAGATTTCTTCCACTTATTAGAAAAAGGGCAGATGGATATTAAAGTCGGATATAAAAAAACTGATACCGGAAAAGAACAATTAGATATTTTAGGTAAAGTTAAGCATCTTTCTACATCCCTTGCTAATTGTGATGTTATCGATTTTTCTTTATCTCTAAAGGACTTAGAAAAACTTATAATTAGTCACGCTGATATAAAGCTCCGCTCATTAGCAAGTAATTATGGGGTAGTTAAATCTTTTACCTTCCAAGCTAAGGAGGTTGCCAAAGGCATTGATTTTACCACGCATTTAGAATCGGTAGATCCCTATCCAATGAATTTAAAGGCTCATGGACAGCTAACTGATAATTACTTTCAGAAACCCGAGGAAGGTGATGAGAATTTTGAAGTTATTAATAATATTAACGGTACAATCGGCCAAATTAAAATTGCCACCCCAGAAACTATTAAGCTTAGTTTTGGGAAAGATTTCTCAATTGCGGTTCCTGAACTTATGGCAAATGACGGTAAATTAAATTTAGATTTAAAAGGTAGTAGTTCTAAAATAAATGGGACATTAAAGGTCTCGAAATTTCCGTTAGCTATTGCTTCCAATTTTTTGCCTGCAGTTTTTGATCAGTCACTTCTTTCCGGAAGTGTAAGTTTAAGCGGTAGTTCTCAATTTCCACTACTTGTTTCTAAATTAGAGATATATAACACCCATCTTGGTGTCAAAGATAGTATTCCACCGATTTTGACATTATCCTCGCATGTTGAAAATAATAAACTCTCTCTTAATGCTAATATAGAACAAGAAAAGAGGGAGCTGGTAAGCTTTAAACTCCAAGTTCCTTGCAATTTTCTTTTATCACCGTTTGAATTCTCCATATTAAAAAAAGGTAATCTTAATGCAAATTTTAGGACAAATAAGGAAATTAATATCTTAACTTTGATACCTTTACCTGTAGGTCATAAATTACAAGGACATTTGGAAGGAGAAATAGCAGTATCGGGTAATATCGAGTCATTAATAGTTAACGGCAAGATGAATCTAGCAAAAGGTGAATATAAATATCAGGAGTACGGAGTCAAACTAAAAGATATTTCTGGCAAAATAGTGGCTAGAAACAATAATCTCTCAATACAAGACTTTACTGCTTACGACAATTATTCTAATTCTTTAGAAGTAAGAGGAGAATTGTTCCTTAACAAGGATCTTCCGTTTAAATTAAATGTAAATACTAAAAAATTTAGTTTGATAAATAGCCCCTATCTTCAGGGTGAAATGGCTGGAAATCTGGCAGTTCTGGGTAATAATAAAAAAGCGTTGGCCAAAGGGAACTTTGATCTTGGACCTATGGAAATTAAGGTTCCAGAGCATTTTTCGGAGGATATCCCGGCTATAAATGTTATCAGAACTATTAATAGCGGTAAAATATCTTATGAAACTAAAAATAAACAACCTTCTTATGTATTAGATCTGGATGTCGGTCTAAATGCAAAACAACAGGTCTACGTAAGAGGACGAGGGGTGAATACTCTTCTTGCAGGAAATTTAACAATTGTTGGTAATGCTAGTAATCCAAACATTTTTGGTGAACTTAGATCGATAAGAGGTAGATATCAAGAGTTTGGCAAGCTTTTAACCGTTAAAGAAGGTGTATTAACCTTTAATGGTCCAATTTCTCCTTCTCTTTACTTAAATATAGTCGGTGCAACAGTAGTAGGAGATACAGAAATAAGGTTGATATTAGGAGGGTCTATTTTTACACCTGATATAAGAATTGAATCTACCCCATCGCTTAACCAGCAAGACGCTCTATCGCTGCTCTTATTTGGAAAGAATCCGGATAGTATTTCCCCAGGTCAAGCTATCGGTCTTGCTAACGGAATGCGAAAATTATCTGGTAATGGAGGGGGATTTGATCCAGTTGGTTTGGGCAGAAAAATTTTAGGAGTTGATGATATTAGCATTAAGGAAGATGATAATACGGAAAGTTCTTATGTAGGAGTTGGGAAATATCTTACCGATAAAGTGTATCTAGAAATAGAACAGGGTAATGAAACTTTTGGAACTAAAACTAAAGTAGAAGTAGAATTAACACCCAAAATATCTTTTGAGGCAATAACGGGTAAAAAAGGTAACAGTTCTTTTGGAATTAATTGGCGTGTTAATTATTAGTAAAATATAGAGTTAGTATGACTAAACCTATTAATAAAAAATAATAGCTGGATTTACATAAGATATTTTGTGTGCTAACTTAAGTGCGTTAAAGGCGAAAAAGGTAATTATACAAAATACTACCTAGTTATAATTTTACTATAAAAAGGAGTTAACAAAATCAATTTTTAGGTATGCAATGTCAGGGTTTTTTAATAAGTTAAAGACTGCTCTTAGTAAAACTTCTACCAAGCTAAGCGATGGGTTAGAAAGTATCTTTAATAAAAAGAAGCTTGATTCAAGTAGTTTAAATGAGCTGGAAGAGCTTCTGATATCTTCTGATACTGGGGTAAAGGTTGCAGTACAGATTGTTGAGCTTTTGAAGAAGAAAAAGTTTAATAAAGAGGTAACTGTTGATGAAGTCAAACTTGAACTTGCTTTGACTATCTCTGAGCTTATGCAAAAGCACGAGCGTAAATTTCAACTAAATAGTGGCCTAAACATTATTTTAGTATGCGGTGTCAATGGTAATGGTAAAAGTACTTCTATAGGTAAGTTGGCTTCATTTTATACCCGAGAAGGAAAGAAAGTGGCGATTGCTGCTTGTGATACTTTTAGAGCAGCAGCTACCGATCAAATAGCCAAATGGGCAGAAAAAACAGGAGCTATTTTATTTACGGGGGAAGAAAAATCTGATCCTGCAAGTGTCGCTTATAGAGCAGTGACTGAATCATATGATCATAATGTAGATGTATTGTTTATTGATACTGCAGGTAGATTGCATAATCAAAAAAACTTAATGGATGAATTAGCAAAGATAGTTCGGGTTATACAAAAAGTCGATCAATCAGCTCCTGAGCATATTTTACTTGTTATAGATGCTACTACTGGTCAGAATGCTTTCGTGCAAACAGAAGAATTTAAGCGGCTTGTTCCAATTTCAGGTTTAGTTGTAACAAAATTAGATGGTACGGCAAAAGCTGGCGTAATTATAGGCATAGTAGACAAATATTCCTTACCAGTATATTTTATAGGAGTTGGTGAAGGGGTAGAAGATTTAAAACCGTTCAGTCCTATCGATTTTGCTAAAGCTTTAGTTGGCATTAGCTAGGAATTATTATCAGCTAAGAATTGCTATTTATTTGTGTTGTAGTTTTTGCTTTTTTATTAAGCTTTTTGCAAATTTAGTGTGCTATTCCATATTATTTATGGTTATAGCTTCTAGTACTTAAGTGGATATTTATACGGTTTTTGATGGCATTGTGGTGTTGTGATAACCTATTTCATAAATTCCCATATAATTTCTAGAGTATAAGAAATCGGTAGAAGGCGTAATTAACCACACTACCGGTAAATGATTTAATATAAATATTGCTTTAATTGTGTTTAGTTTTTGTGGCAAAAGGTTTATTCATTTTTTCTGTAAAGTTTTTGCTCATAACATCTAAGACTTCCATTGAAGATTTAGACGTTATATCCAAGATCTCTTTAGCGCTATTTATGTTGTTCTCTACTGTTGATTTCCAATAATTCTGTTGGCAATTTGCAATTTGTTCTACATCGCCGGCCGCAGCTGCTTCTTTCATTGTATTAAACATCTCAGAAGTATTTTTTTGAAAAGAATCGGCCCCTCTTTTTGCAATCGATTGAACAGTATCTGAGATTAGCTGATTAGTGGATGTAATAGCCTCAGCAGTTTCCTTCATCATATTCCCAAAAGATGTCATATCCATATTTGGCATCCATTTCATTGATTTTGTCAAATTTTCTTGATTCATAAATGATTGAAAAAACTCAAATGGGTTATTCTTACTCATTATTTCTCCTCCATAATATTTAGTTATAAAGAGCGCTCCCCAACACGAACTTAGAGGTTAGTATGCTTAAGCGCTATTATATCAAACTGTTAATTTGTTACCAAAAAATAAATTAACAGTTGAGGGAAAGTAATTGCTATATAAGTAATTAATGAAGCTTTTTCTCTATAGTTTTAATTTCTTCTGATAATTTTAGCACAAGTTGGCGAAGTTGATTATATTCCTCACGAGTAACAAATTTATTTTCTAAAAATTTTTCCTTAATATATTCTGAGCTTTTTTCCTTTAAATTTTTAGAAGTTTTTTTAGCTACCATAGCGGCCCCAGCAAAAACTTTTATTATGTCTTCTTTGTTCATAAAGATACTACCTATATTTGTTTTATTACTTGACTATTATAATTGATAAAGCATGAAGACCTCTACTAAATTCTTCTTTTAACAAATCGTTAATAATTTTATGCTGATTAAGCAGAGGGTGGTGGGAAAGAGAATCTGCTAGTATCTTAATAGTGAAATGGGATTCACCATTGCCAGGACTTGAATTATGGCCGTTATGGAGGAGACTGTCGTTAATAATTTCTAGATATTGTGGCTTTAACACACTTAATTTTTGTTCAATTGTTTGGTGTCTATTCATACTTTTTTAAAAATTGTGAATGTATTATAGTTTTATTACTATAATATCGCTGATTGATTAGAATGACAAGTTATTTAAAGTCGGCAAGTTTCATTGGTATTAGATGATATGACATACAAAGCTGAAGCAACTAAAGATTTGCAACAGGAAATAGACAGATGCAAATCAGGTACTATTATGGTAGTTTGTTTGGTCAACCAAAGTGAACTCGATATATTACTTGATGAACCAAGCAAAGTCGTTGAAAAGTTTTATGCGGTTGTAGATATTGCGTGCCGGAAAGTAGCAGGATGTAAAATTATAAAAGATACAGAATCAAGAAAATTATATATTTTAATTCCAAGGGACCTTGAATTAGCAGAGGGACTAGCTTATTCAATTTATTCGGAGGTGCAGCTTTATGTCGATAAAGAATTTCCGGAAAGTTATCTAAAATGTTCAATAGGAAGTATAGATTTTCCTCAAAAGGAAGGTAATAAAGCAAACAAATTGCTCGCTTTACTGAATGATGAAAATCTTACTTCAGGTGATAAATCTTATTATTATAACTATGATGTCGAGCCAGTAGATATCAATGAATTAAGAGCTAGAAATATAAGGCTTAACCTATTAAGAACTGCTTTACTTCAGAAAACTGCGAAATTTATGTACCAGCCTGTTGTTGATCGTGAAACCGGGAATATTATTTATTACGAATGTTTATTAAGGATCAAAAATAAGGAGAATAAATGGATATCAGTAGGCCCAATGATATGTGATGCTGAAAGTAAAGGGTTGATTAGTATCGTCGATTTTACAGTAATAGAGATGGCAGTATTTGAAATTGCTAGAGATAAAAAGATCAGTCTTTCAGTAAATATTTCTAATCTAGGTGTAATAAATAATAAATTACTCAAGAAGCTAGAAATATTACTTAAAAAGTACAATGTAGCAAAAAGATTAATCATTGAAATTACAGAAACTTCCTTAAATGAGGATTTCGAAGCTATTAAAAGATTTATTGATATTTTGCATGGATATGGCTGTAAAGTTGCCTTAGATGATTTTGGTTCTGGCTTTACTTCTTTCCATCAACTTTTAAGTTTACCGATCGATATTATAAAAATCGATGGCAGCTATATCCGGAATATATTAAGAAACGATCATAGCCGTTTTTTTGTTGAAACTCTGATAAAGCTGGCGGCAGATTTAGGTATAAAAACTGTTGCAGAATTTGTAGAAAATGGAGAGATTGCTAAATTTCTGATTGATATAAAAATAGGTGGTATGCAAGGAAATTTCTTCTTACCAGCTTCTGAGGAAAGAATAACTTAAATAATATTTTTTACTGTTGCTGCTATTAGCTTATAACTTCCATAAATTAATCCTAATTAGCTAAATTTTATGTTAGAAATAACATAAGATTTGTCAAAATTAACTTAATAAGCAACATAAAAATTATCTTTTATAAAAGCTGAAGTTATATTTGAAATTCGTATTAAGCAATAATTTAAGCAAAAATAAAGCGGTATATATGCGCTGGTTATATTATTTAATTTCTGTAAGTGAAGTCTGTCATATAGTTTGTGTAAGTTGCAAAAGGATATAGTAGAAGATATTATAAAAAAGCAACTTAAATACAGAGGAAAAAATGGCTAAAAAATTAGCAGAAAAAGAAGTAGATATAAATACTAAATTAGTCGAAGAATTACTATCAAAAGCAGATCCATCTGAATTATTTGGTCGCGGGTGGATTATTTAATAAACTTAAAAAGCAAATAGTAGAGAGAATTCTTGAAAGTGAATTAGAACACGATCTAGGTTATTCTAAACATAGTAAGATAATCAAGAGCGATAATAATCGTCGCAACGGCAGTTATGAAAAAACGATTATAGATGACGACGGTCATCAGATTACCGTAGATGTTTCGAGGGACAGGGAAGGAGAATTTGAACCTCAATTGATTCCTGAAGGAGTTAGGAGATTTAGTGGTTTTGATGATAAAGTGATTTCACTATATGCAAGAGGGATGACTGTCAGTGAGATACATAGCCATTTAGAGGAGATATACCAGACCAATATTTCCAAGGACCTTATATCAACTGTCACTGACGGAGTAATAGAAGAAGTTACTACATGGCAAAACAGGTCCCTAGACGATGTATTCCAATATTATATTTGGATTGCATACACGTTAAAGCAAGAGATAATCATACAGTAATTAACAAAGCGGTATATCTTGCAATAGGTGTTAACATGGAAGGGAAAAAGGAATTACTGGGGATCTGGGTCGGTAAAAATGAAGGTTCCAAGTTTTGGATGCAGGTTGTAACTGAGCTAAAGAACAGAGGGATAAAACAGATATATGTAGCATGCGTTGATGGATTAAAAGGCTTTCCTGAAGCCATAAATAGCATTTATCCTAATACGATTGTACAACTCTGTATAGTACATATGGCGAGGAATTCTGTAAAATATGTTTCTTATAAGGATTTAAAAGCGGTCACAGCGGATCTTAAAAGGATTTACACTGCAAACAGCGAAGAAATAGGATATCTGGAGCTAAAATCGTTTGCTGCTAAATGGGATAATAAATATCCTGTGATCTCTGATATTTGGCAAAGGAATTGGAGCGGGATTATTCCTCTTTTTGCTTTTCCTGATGAGATTAGGCGGGTAATTTATACTACCAATGCGATAGAATCGATAAATCGTCAAATCAGAAAAATCATCAACAATAAAGGGGTTTTTCCAGATGATAAGTCTATTTTAAAAATCGTATTTTTGGCTCTAAAAAATGCTGCCAAAAAATGGACCATGCCGATTAAAAATTGGTCTTTGGCATTGAATCAATTTGAAATTTTATGCGGGGATTTTAGGCATGATTTACTGGAATTAAAAAATACAACAACTTACACAAAATAAATGATTGACTCTAAAGACAGCAAAGTTATTTTATTGCTTTTTTCCTGATAAAGATAATTGTCCTTTAGTATTTCGTTTGTTAAATCTTTTTTTAAAGTTATAGCCATCCTGCGTTTGGCATCAGCAAAATCTACAGTTTCTCTTAATGTAGTCCGTGCTATTGCTCCTACTAAAGCTATTACAACACCTATCCAAAAAGCATAGCGCCAATTAAAACCGTAACTTGTAAAAAGAGATGCCAGAGCTAAAGCAAATACGCCGCCTAAAATAGAAGCAATGGCAATCATCATTACAACCGGATATTGTAGGGGCGGTTTTACAACCTCAGTTAGATATATTTCTGCTCCTACTATCTCTCCCATAGATGACATACCTTGAATCATACGACAAATAGTTACAGCCCAAGATGCAGTTATACCTATTTGAGCATAAGTGGGTAAATGTAGCGGCTTGCTTTCGTCGGTAAAAACGGGCTCAAATTAAATGATTTTATAAATTCACCTTGGCTCACATTATTTGACTCTATAAAGTTAATATCCAGTTAATTTATGAATTCAAGGTTCGATAAAAACGGTCATTGCATATACAATAAAAATTAGAATAAATTAATTGATAATAATGTAATAATTATTATATAATAACTCTGAAAATCAAGTTTTCTTTGAATAATAGCCTAACTACAAGAACAATCCAAATTCAACATGAACTAGCATTTTTCTTTCATTTCTGTCAATTACCCAATAAATTACCTCAATATTTGGTCAAAAAAGATAGATCTACAGAATCAATACAGTGAGCCAGAATAAAAGATAAAATCACTTAATGTGAGCCGTGATATTTTCAGTGTCAATTAAATCGAGCCAAGGTGAATTTATAAAATCATGAGTCAATCAATTTATTTTGTGTAAGTTGTTGTATTTTTTAATTCCAGTAAATCATGCCTAAAATCCCCGCATAAAATTTCAAATTGATTCAATGCCAAAGACCAATTTTTAATCGGCATGGCCCATTTTTGGCAGCATTTTTTAGAGCCAAAAATACGATTTTTAAAATAGACTTATCATCTGGAAAAACCCCTTTATTGTTGATGATTTTTCTGATTTGACGATTTATCGATTCTATCGCATTGGTAGTATAAATTACCCGCCTAATCTCATCAGGAAAAGCAAAAAGAGGAATAATCCCGCTCCAATTCCTTTGCCAAATATCAGAGATCACAGGATATTTATTATCCCATTTAGCAGCAAACGATTTTAGCTCCAGATATCCTATTTCTTCGCTTGTTTGCAGTGTAAATCCTTTTAAGATCCGCTGTGACCGCTTTTAAATCCTTATAAGAAACATATTTTACAGAATTCCTCGCCATATGTACTATACAGAGTTGTACAATCGTATTAGGATATTACTCCGGCCTTTAAATATTGAACTAACATTAGAGAAATGATATAATGATATTGTATCAAGAGTAATAACAAAATGTCTAATCAAAAATTATCACCAAGCGATCTCAAGATATTAAGAAAGAAAGCAGTGGAAGCAATAGTTATACATGGAATAAGCAAGAAACAAGCATCTATTACCTTTGGGTTTTCTAGGAGTTCTATATGGAAATATCTTAAAGAGTACAAAATTTATAAGGAAAAAAGCTTTCGCTATAAGAAGCGAGGAGTAAAGGTAGGAACAGGATCTAAAATCAGTAAAAATCAAGAAGAGGAATTAAAATCTAAAATTTTATCACATACACCTGATGAATTGGGGATGGATTATACGTTATGGAATAGTAAAGTGGTACAAGAATATATAGAATCCAATTACCTTTATCAGTATAACAGGCGTTCTATAAGAAAAATTATGAATAGATTGGGTTTTACGTCTCAAAAACCAATTAAATCAGCCTATCAACGTAATCCAGAGAAGATAAAAGAATGGTTAACAGTCACATATCCAGAAATCAAGTCTCGTGCAATGAAAGAAAGTGCTAGAATTTATTGGGGAGATGAAATGGGGATACAATCAACAGATAATCGAGGTAAAACATATGGTCTTAAAGGCAAGACCCCAGCAATCAAGAGAAGTGGCTCAAGATTTAAATGTAATATGCTAGCTGCTATTAGTCCGCAAGGGTTTATGAACTGGATGGTATTTGAAGATAATTTTACCAGCAAAAAGTGTATTGAATTTTTAGGTAGACTGATCAGACAAATTAAGCAGAAAATATTTTTGATATTAGATAATCATAGAGTGCATCACAGTAACAAGGTAAAAGCTTATGTAGAAAGACATAAGGACAAGCTAGAATTGTTTTATTTACCATCATATTGTCCTGATATGAATCCACAAGAACTTGTAAACCAAGATGTCAAAGCTAACTCCAATAATTTTCGAGTACTAAAATCAGTAAAAGATTTAACAATTAATGTACGGTCCTATTTAACACAAATTCAGTTTAATGGTATAAAAATTCAAAATTATTTTAAAAAGAAAGAAATAGCTTATGCTACTATATAATGTTCAATATTTAAGGGCTAGAATAATAAATGCTATTTATGGCTTCAGGAAAGCCTTTTAATCCATCAACGCATGCTACATATATCTGTTTTATCCCTCTGTTCTTTAGCTCAGTTACAACCTGCATCCAAAACTTGGAACCTTCATTTTTACCGACCCAGATCCCCAGTAATTCCTTTTTCCCTTCCATGTTAACACCTATTGCAAGATATACCGCTTTGTTAATTACTGTATGATTATCCCTTGCTTTAACGTGTATGCAATCCAAATATAATATTGGATATACATCGTCTAGGGACCTGTTTTGCCATGTAGTAACTTCTTCTATTACTCCGTCAGTGACAGTTGATATAAGGTCCTTGGAAATATTGGTCTGGTATATCTCCTCTAAATGGCTATGTATCTCACTGACAGTCATCCCTCTTGCATATAGTGAAATCACTTTATCATCAAAACCACTAAATCTCCTAACTCCTTCAGGAATCAATTGAGGTTCAAATTCTCCTTCCCTGTCCCCTTGAAACATCTACGGTAATCTGATGACCGTCGTCATCTATAATCGTTTTTTCATAACTGCCGTTGCGACGATTATTATCGCTCTTGATTATCTTACTATGTTTAGAATAACCTAGATCGTGTTCTAATTCACTTTCAAGAATTCTCTCTACTATTTGCTTTTTAAGTTTATTAAATAATCCACCCGCGACCAAATAATTCAGATGGATCTGCTTTTGATAGTAATTCTTCGACTAATTTAGTATTTATATCTACTTCTTTTTCTGCTAATTTTTTAGCCATTTTTTCCTCTGTATTTAAGTTGCTTTTTTATAGTATCTTCTACTATATCCTTTTGTAACTTACACAAACTATATGACAGACTTCTTGTTTTGAGCTAATTCTTTTTCCTTTCGTGTTATCATAGCTTCCATTTCTTGGATATCCTCTCTGGTAGGCTTAAATGGCTTCATGATAGCCTCAAGGTCTTGTACTCCTTGTTTATGAAATTTCTCAATTACCTTTTTTATATCTTCTATTTGCAAATTAAGGTGGGCTATTTCTTTGCTTTCTGTACGTCCTTCTCTATTTCCTGCTCGATTTTTTCTTTTTCCACAGCAACCTTAGTTTTTACCACTGTTAACTCTTCTGACCCTAAAACCAGTAAAATTGCAGCAAACTTATTCAAAGCTTTAAGAATATCCCGAGGTGATATAACTATCCCCTTTTCTCTTAATTTATGCTCTTTATGTTCTTCAAACCCTTTTTTCCCTTTTGCTATAAACATACCCTCCTTGCCACTAATTAATTTTAGAATATAAAAGCTATAGATTTTTAATCTATAGTTGTATAATTATTCAGGCATTATTCTAAAAATTCTATTTATGTCAAGTTTAACTTATAGTTAAATTTAGATATACAAAAAATAACTATCAGAATAAGCTAGTTTTATTAATCAGAAGGTTGAAGTAATCTAAATTATTATAACCATAGGTATATTTAATAGTTGAAAAATGAAAAAAATAATGTATTTTTAGCAAAAATTATTAAAAGGATATTATTATGGGATTTATTTATTATTTATGCTGTTGTTGTGAAGCGATATTTGATTGCTTAACCTGTTGTTTTCGGAGTAAAGAAGACCGAAAGCCATCACTTAGTGATTTTCTTCCAGATTCTGGTGGAAATCAATCTCTACGAAAAAAATCTGAACTTGAGCTAATAACAGTCGTATCTTCGCCAACCGATGATGAAAAATCTTCTCCAAAACCAAAATTTGAGCATAAAGAATTTATACCACGACTATGTCTTATAACTCCAGGAAGTTTTAATAAAGACGTTATTATTGACTTAACAACAGCACTTACTACCACCGCACCCGAACCAGTTCTCATTATAAGAGAAGCTCTTGAAACGTCTCCATCTACTGATCTTCCTGATTCCCAAAAATTAACAGTTGACCAGATCGGAGACTTAGAGGGATCATCGATGCATATATCTTAGTTATATCTTGGAATCTATTAGTTTTACAGTATCTTCAATACCAAAAAGCTTAATAAATGATCCAAGCCTTGGGCCTTGAGACTGACCAAGTAAAATTTCATACAGCTCTTTAAAGAAATCTCGGAGGTTCTCATAACCGGCATTAGAACCGATAGCATAAATCTGGTTTTGAATTTCTTCAGCAGTTATCTCTCGCTGAGAATTAACTAACATTTCTTTAATTTGGCACAATAATTTTTTATGGTTTTCCTTCGGTGCAAGATATTTCTTAGTAGATTTTACAAAATCATTATAATAGGTAATTGCATAACCGACCATATGATCAAGGTAAGGAGCGTTTTCAGGATTAGCCTGTGGTGCATATTTGCTGATAAATCCCCATAGTACTGATTTATCCTCAGGGTTACAAACTGCTGCTAAATTAAGCAGTAAGCTAAAACTAATGCCGTAGGTATCTATCTTCGGGACGTTACCTTTATGAATATGAAAAACAGGATTAGCCACTTTTTTGGATATGTCTTCTTCTTCATGATATTTACTATTAAAAACCAAATATTCATCAACCATTTTGGGTATTACATCAAAATACAACCTTTTTGCTTTACCAGGTGATTGATACATAAAGAGAGCAATACTCTCTAAAGGTGCATAATGCAGCCATTCATCAACACTTATACTGTTACCTTTTGATTTTGAAATCTTGCTTCCCTCCTCATCCAGAAATAATTCATAAAAAAACTGAATCGGTACTTTACCACCTAGAATTTTACATATGCTACTATAAATTTCACCATTTGGTAGATGATCCTTACCGTACATTTCATAATCAACATCAAGAGCTGCCCAGCGCATACCAAAGTCAGGTTTCCACTGCAATTTGCAATTCCCTCCAGTTGCCGAAACTTCCACTAATTCATTCCGCTCATTACGATAAACCACCGACCCATTTTCACGACTAACTTTTTCGATTGGCACCTGAAGCACTACGCCGGTCTCAGGACAAATAGGCATAAAAGGTGAATATGTTTTCTGACGTTCCTGGCGAAAAGTAGGCAACATTAAAGCCATTATTTCATCATACTTCTCAATTGTTTTAAGCATCATATGATCAAACATACCGGCTTTGTAACATTCTGTAGCACTATAAAAGCTATATTCAAAACCGAACCGATCTAAAAATGACCTAAGTTTTGCATTCATATAATGCCCAAAACTCTCTGCTTCTCCAAAAGGATCAGGTATAGAGGTAAGAGGTTTTCCCATATGCGCCGCAACCATTTCCTGATTAGGAATATTAGACGGAACTTTTCTTAATCCATCCATATCATCGGAAAAACAAATTAACTTTGTCGGTATATCGCAAATCTGTTTAAATGCTTCCCTAACCATAGTAGTTCTTGTAACCTCAGCAAAAGTACCGATGTGGGGTAATCCAGATGGACCATAACCTGTTTCAAATAAAATATAACTTTTTGCAGGAGCTATCCCCCCGATAAGATCATAAATCCTTTTTGCCTCTACAAAAGGCCAAGCAGTTGATTTTAGTAAATCATCAAAGTTAAATGCCATAAAAACCTAAAAATATTCTTGCAAATTACCATAAGGATTATAACCTATATAAATATAAATTTATAGCGCAAAACTGAAAAAAGCTCATGTTAACAAGAAACCCTTATATTTTACTACTTTTACTGGCAAGCTTCTGTTTGTTTTCCGCTTATTCTGTTGAATACATAATGCAATTAGCTGCCTGCCCTTTATGTATATACCAAAGATTTCCGTATTTAATATTTATTTTCATCTCGATAATTGCGGTAGCAGGAAAGGAATATAAAAAATGTAATACTTATTTAGTGATAACAGCTATCAGCGCAATAATTTTAGCGAGTTACCATACAGGAATCGAAAGAGGTATTTTTGAACTTTCAAGTTTATGTAAGCCGCTAGTTTCTGTATCAGAAAATATTTCCGTCCAAGATTTCACAAAATTGTTATATAACCAAAAAATAGCAATGTGCAACAAACCAGCATTAGTGGTATTTAACCTTTCAATGACTGAATGGAATTTGTTATTGAACATAATATTACTTGTTTTCTTTATCAAATACAGAGACTTTCAGGAAAAATAATTTAGGAAATACGAAAACAATGCCAAGACCATTCTTCGACAATAACCATAGTAAAAAAATTGAGGAAATTATCCGTGTTAATCATGCAGGAGAATTCGGTGCTCAAAAAATATATCAAGGACAGATAAGATACTGTAAAAACTCTGATGATCAAAAAATACTGAAGATTATGCTCGATCAGGAGCAAAAACATTTAGAATATTTTAGTTATAAAATTCAAATCGGCTTCTCACGACCGACAATATTTATGCCGCTATGGAGTATAGGCGGTTATTTAATGGGAGCAATATCAGCTAAAATTAGCCTGAAAGCTGCTATGATCGTGACTGAAAACGTTGAAACAGTAATTGAAGATCATTATGCCAAACAAATAAATTATCTTGAAACTCATGATTCAAAAAACCCAATCCTAGATAATATCAAAAAATTCCAAGCCGAAGAAATAGAACATAAAGATATAGCTATAACCCACATTCAAGATAATAGTAATATATTGGATAACCTTCTTGGAAATTGTATAAAAACTATTTGCAGAACAGCAATTTTTTTGAGCAAAAAATTATAATCCTATACTGTTATGAAGCTGTTTTTAATGAGACATGCCGAGACAACAACGCTAAATCACCAAGATGACAGTCTTAGAGAACTTACTCAAAAAGGAGTAAAAGAAGCGGAAGAAGCAGCAGCGTTTCTACAAAAATATAAGATTGATAAAATCCTCGTGTCCAATGCTGTACGAACAATCCAAACCGGAGAAATTATCCGCAATAAGATAAACTCTGCTAAGTTCGAAATTTGCCCAGAATTATACGCCAGTACTTCTGAAGACATAATAGAATTAATATCTCAACAAGAAGATCAAAATAAAAATATACTAGTTATAGCACATAATCCTGGCATTTTTAATGCTGCTCTAGAATTAGTAGAATATGATGTTGTGCGCCAGGTATTTTAGTTCACCCCTTGCGCCAGATGAGAAGTTCACTTTATACTAACTTTTTTGTATCATATTGTCATCCTCCATTTTAAATTTTGGCGTAAAATTTTTTCGGTAAGAATCACCCTCTAATACTACTCTATACGAATTATTAACTATTCTATCCAAAGCAACGTTAGCCATAACAGGATCAAAAAATATTTCTGCCCATGTTTTAATTTTCCTATTTGTGGTAATGATCAGACTAGCATTTATATGCACGGCCGCTATTAAATCATATAAGTCAGATGATTGTTCTGCTGACAAAGTTTTTAAGCCGAAGTCATCTAAAATCAATAAATCAACTTTTGTGTATCGCTTAAAAATGACATCATAAGTAAAATCGGCTCTAGAGCGATAAAATTCATTGAGTAGTTCGTTGCTCCTTATAAACTTTACCTTTTTATTGCGCTGGCAAGCTAACATTCCAAGAGCTTGAGATAAGTGCGTTTTACCAGTACCTACCGGCCCCATAATGATTACATGATCCTTTTCTTTTATAAATTTTGCAGTCATTAAGTCATTAATTGCATGTCTAATTTTGAGTGAATATCGTTTTATTACTCTTGCCTTTAAATATTGAACATTATATAGTAGCATAAGCTATTTCTTTCTTTTTAAAATAATTTTGAATTTTTATACCATTAAACTGAATTTGTGTTAAATAGGACCGTACATTAATTGTTAAATCTTTTACTGATTTTAGTACTCGAAAATTATTGGAGTTAGCTTTGACATCTTGGTTTACAAGTTCTTGTGGATTCATATCAGGACAATATGATGGTAAATAAAACAATTCTAGCTTGTCCTTATGTCTTTCTACATAAGCTTTTACCTTTTTACTGTGATGCACTCTATGATTATCTAATATCAAAAATATTTTCTGCTTAATTTGTCTGATAAGTCTACCTAAAAATTCAATACACTTTTTGCTGGTAAAATTATCTTCAAATACCATCCAGTTCATAAACCCTTGCGGACTAATAGCAGCTAGCATATTACATTTAAATCTTGAACCACTTCTCTTGATTGCTGGGGTCTTGCCTTTAAGACCATATGTTTTACCTCGATTATCTGTTGATTGTATCCCCATTTCATCTCCCCAATAAATTCTAGCACTTTCTTTCATTGCACGAGACTTGATTTCTGGATATGTGACTGTTAACCATTCTTTTATCTTCTCTGGATTACGTTGATAGGCTGATTTAATTGGTTTTTGAGACGTAAGACCCAATCTATTCATAATTTTTCTTATAGAACGCCTGTTATACTGATAAAGGTAATTGGATTCTATATATTCTTGTACCACTTTACTATTCCATAACGTATAATCCATTCCCAATTCATCAGGTGTATGTGATAAAATTTTAGATTTTAATTCCTCTTCTTGATTTTTACTGATTTTAGATCCTGTTCCTACCTTTACTCCTCGCTTCTTATAGCGAAAGCTTTCTTCCTTATAAATTTTGTACTCTTTAAGATATTTCCATATAGAACTCCTAGAAAACCCAAAGGTAATAGATGCTTGTTTCTTGCTTATTCCATGTATAACTATTGCTTCCACTGCTTTCTTTTTTAATATCTTGAGATCGCTTGGTGATAATTTTTGATTAGACATTTTGTTATTACTCTGGCCTTTAAATATAGAACATTATATAGTAGCATAAGCTATTTCTTTCTTTTTAAAATAATTTTGAATTTTTATACCATTAAACTGAATTTGTGTTAAATAGGACCGTACATTAATTGTTAAATCTTTTACTGATTTTAGTACTCGAAAATTATTGGAGTTAGCTTTGACATCTTGGTTTACAAGTTCTTGTGGATTCATATCAGGACAATATGATGGTAAATAAAACAATTCTAGCTTGTCCTTATGTCTTTCTACATAAGCTTTTACCTTTTTACTGTGATGCACTCTATGATTATCTAATATCAAAAATATTTTCTGCTTAATTTGTCTGATAAGTCTACCTAAAAATTCAATACACTTTTTGCTGGTAAAATTATCTTCAAATACCATCCAGTTCATAAACCCTTGCGGACTAATAGCAGCTAGCATATTACATTTAAATCTTGAGCCACTTCTCTTGATTGCTGGGGTCTTGCCTTTAAGACCATATGTTTTACCTCGATTATCTGTTGATTGTATCCCCATTTCATCTCCCCAATAAATTCTAGCACTTTCTTTCATTGCACGAGACTTGATTTCTGGATATGTGACTGTTAACCATTCTTTTATCTTCTCTGGATTACGTTGATAGGCTGATTTAATTGGTTTTTGAGACGTAAAACCCAATCTATTCATAATTTTTCTTATAGAACGCCTGTTATACTGATAAAGGTAATTGGATTCTATATATTCTTGTACCACTTTACTATTCCATAACGTATAATCCATTCCCAATTCATCAGGTGTATGTGATAAAATTTTAGATTTTAATTCCTCTTCTTGATTTTTACTGATTTTAGATCCTGTTCCTACCTTTACTCCTCGCTTCTTATAGCGAAAGCTTTCTTCCTTAGAAATTTTGTACTCTTTAAGATATTTCCATATAGAACTCCTAGAAAACCCAAAGGTAATAGATGCTTGTTTCTTGCTTATTCCATGTATAACTATTGCTTCCACTGCTTTCTTTCTTAATATCTTGAGATCGCTTGGTGATAATTTTTTATTAGACATTTTGTTATTACTCTTGATACAATATTATTATATCATTTCTCTAATGTTAGTTCAATATTTAAAGGCCGGAGTAATATTACTCTTGATACAATATTATTATATCATTTCTCTAATGTTAGTTCAATATTTAAAGGCCGGAGTAATATTACTCTTGATACAATATTATTATATCATTTCTCTAATGTTAGTTCAATATTTAAAGGCCGGAGTAATATTACTCTTGATACAATATTATTATATCATTTCTCTAATGTTAGTTCAATATTTAAAGGCCGGAGTAATATTACTCTTGATACAATATTATTATATCATTTCTCTAATGTTAGTTCAATATTTAAAGGCCGGAGTAATATTACTCTTGATACAATATTATTATATCATTTCTCTAATGTTAGTTCAATATTTAAAGGCCGGAGTAATATTACTCTTGATACAATATTATTATATCATTTCTCTAATGTTAGTTCAATATTTAAAGGCCGGAGTAATATTACTCTTGATACAATATTATTATATCATTTCTCTAATGTTAGTTCAATATTTAAAGGCCGGAGTAATATTACTCTTGATACAATATTATTATATCATTTCTCTAATGTTAGTTCAATATTTAAAGGCCGGAGTAATATTACTCTTGATACAATATCATTGTATCATTTCTCTAATATTAGTTCAATATTGAAAGGCCGGAGTAATAATATGCTAGCTGCTATTAGTCCGCAAGGGTTTATGAACTGGATGGTATTTGAAGATAATTTTACCAGCAAAAAGTGTATTGAATTTTTAGGTAGACTGATCAGACAAATTAAGCAGAAAATATTTTTGATATTAGATAATCATAGAGTGCATCACAGTAACAAGGTAAAAGCTTATGTAGAAAGACATAAGGACAAGCTAGAATTGTTTTATTTACCATCATATTGTCCTGATATGAATCCACAAGAACTTGTAAACCAAGATGTCAAAGCTAACTCCAATAATTTTCGAGTACTAAAATCAGTAAAAGATTTAACAATTAATGTACGGTCCTATTTAACACAAATTCAGTTTAATGGTATAAAAATTCAAAATTATTTTAAAAAGAAAGAAATAGCTTATGCTACTATATAATGTTCAATATTTAAAGGCCAGAGTAATAAATCCTAAAGGTTTGGGCGTAGCATCAAACCCTTTATCGTGTAGATAGCCTAAAAATTTATGTACATCTTTAGTCCAATTACCAGAAGGAAGATAAACATATTCTCCTTTATTAATAATTTGGTCTTGTCTTTTAAGAATACTTAATTCATTTTCAGATTTCGAGGTGGTTGTTCTACTAGGAAATTTTATTATGGTTGCGTTATTATGCTTATGTAATCTCCTTGTTAAGGATTTAATCATGTTATTTTTCCTTAAATAATTGATATACAGTTGTTTACTGCTATAAAAGTACAGGTTGTGATTAAAAAAGATTACTTTAAGATTGACTAATACTAAATTATTTTTAGAATAAATTTATGTTCGAAGTTTCACAGCTGCTAGCTTTGCTTTATACAAGACTCTTATTTTGCACTAATAATTCATAAATTTTAATGGATCCACTGCATTTTTTCCTTCCCTTATAGCGAAATGCAGTTGTGGTTGCTTTACTTTGCCAGTATGACCTACATAACCTACTATATCCCCTTGTTTAAGGCTAGCCCCTTTAGCTACTATTAAATTTGCAAGGTGAGCATAAGAAAGCACCATATTTTTATTATCTAATTTTATGATAACTAAATTACCAAAGGTGGCATCATAATCTGCGTAAATTACTTTACCATTTGCCGATGCCACAACTTGTGTCCCTTCATCGGCAGAAATGTTGATTCCTTTATTTGTTCCATGCTCTGTTTTTTGACCAAATTTTGCTATAACAGTACCTGCAACAGGAGGAATATAATCGGTTACTTCCGATGGTTGTTTTGCTATTATTTCTTTTGGACTAGTGGTTACTATAGGTTTTTGAATAAAATCTTTTGGTACTTTTATTTTGAAGATCTGAGATTCTTCCAGATGATAAGGAGGGGATAAATCGTTGATTTCTGCAATATCATTTACAGTTTGCTTATAATTTGTAGCTATTTCGTGTATTGTTTCATCTTCTCTTACGTGGTGCTCAATTATTTTATAATTAATCTCTACAGGTTTACTTTCTGGTACTATATAATTTTCGACATCCAGATTAGGTTTTATAACTTCTTGAAGTTCTACGACTTCAGATTTACTTGACATTATTTCTCCATCATTACTAACGACAGTTACAGTGTTTTCATTTAAGCTCTTGGAATCTCCCAGATTTGAACTACCATGATGGTATTCTATGGGAGCCTGTTGTTTTGTTACCGCACAACCGGATAAAGTGGTAACAGCTAAATATACTAATATATAAAAACTATAATTTTTCATTTAACTTGTGCCTACGGTTTAAAATTTATTATTCATTAACTCGCCAGTATTATATAATAAATACTAATTATTTTCTATAAAAAGGATATTTTTATGCGAAATTATGATCTAGCAATTGCAAATGATCATGCAGGGTTTGATTTGAAGTTAAAAATTCTAGAATTTTTAAATCATGCTGGTTATGAAATATATTCAAATAATCCGGCAAACCGCCATTTAATAACTTACCAAAAGAAGAAAAAAAGCATTATTGATTTAGGTTCTTATAATACGGACAGGGTTGATTATCCAGATTATGCAAAAAAAGTTGTTGAGGAAATTATTGAAGGTAATGTAAAGCAAGGAATATTAATTTGTGGGACAGGGATTGGTATGTCAATTGCAGCCAATCGTAGTTCTGCGGTAAGAGCAGCTTTATGTTTAAATGAATTCATGGCAGAGCGATCACGATCACATAATAATGTAAATGTTTTAGTTCTTGGTAGTAGAATCACGGAAGAGGAGGTTGTTTTCCGTATTATAAACAAATTTTTAACTACTGAATTTGAAAGCGGACGCCACGCACAACGGGTAAACAAGATTAGTTAATCTCTATCCTTGAAAATATTATTGCTTTTTATGCTGAAATTAGCTAGAACTTGGAAGCACCTCTAACATATCTTTAAAATGGCCAAGTAGCAAAGTGGTAATGCCGTGGACTGCAAATCCTCTGTTCGCCGGTTCGATTCCGGCCTTGGCCTCCAAAAAATTCTGATATATGAAGTTTATCAAACAGTTTTTAGAGATGATGCTTGCTGAGAGGGGGATCGCCAAAAATTCGGTACTTAGTTACAAACGTGATTTAAAAGACTTCCAGGAGTTTTTAACTAAAAACCGATTAACGGAACTGGGAGTAAAAGACTCTGATATTAGCAAGTTCATTTTAGAACTGGCTAAATCCGGAATATCTCCTAGGTCGATAAATCGTAAAATTTCAACTTTAAAAAGCTATTTTATATTTTTAGTAACTGAGAATCATACAGATTACAACCCTGTTTTGGTTGTAGATTTACCCCGTTATAATTCTAAATTACCTAAATTTTTATCAATTGATGATATAAAGGCATTACTTGAATATTGTAAACAGGATAGTACTCCTGACGGGATTAGATTAAACGCAATGATCCATTTATTATATGCTAGCGGCATGCGTGTTAGTGAACTTGTCAGTTTGAAAGTAATTGATATTACTAGTGGAAACAATTCCTCTGCAATTAGAAAGAGCTTTTTAATTAAAGGGAAAGGTTCAAAGGAAAGAGTTATAATTATTAATGATCAAGCAAAGAATGCTTTAGAAAAATATTTAAGAATTCGCAATAGTTTTTGCCTTAGCAAAAATTCGAAATCAAATAGCTATTTTTTTCCTAGTCATTCGACTCAGGGGCATATGACAAGGCAGAATTTTGCATTGTTGTTAAAAAAAGCAAGTTTGAACTCAGGGCTTGATCCTGATAGTATTTCTCCTCATATTCTTCGCCATAGTTTTGCTACCCACTTACTTGAGAATGGGGCAGACTTAAGAGTTATTCAAGAGTTACTCGGGCATAGTGATATTAGTACAACCCAGATATACATACATGTACAAGCTTCTCATTTGAAAAAAACAATAAAAGAGTTTCATCCGCTTGCGGCAGAAGATAATGGCTGATTTTGGATTATTAGATATAATTTGTGTGTAATAGTTAATTGCTTTGCTAAGTCTGTCATATAGTTTGTGTAAGTTGCAAAAGGATATAGTAGAAGATACTATAAAAAAGCAACTTAAATACAGAGGAAAAAATGGCTAAAAAATTAGCAGAAAAAGAAGTAGATATAAATACTAAATTAGTCGAAGAATTACTATCAAAAGCAGATCCATCTGAATTATTTGGTCGCGGGTGGATTATTTAATAAACTTAAAAAGCAAATAGTAGAGAGAATTCTTGAAAGTGAATTAGAACACGATCTAGGTTATTCTAAACATAGTAAGATAATCAAGAGCGATAATAATCGTCGCAACGGCAGTTATGAAAAAACGATTATAGATGACGACGGTCATCAGATTACCGTAGATGTTTCGAGGGACAGGGAAGGAGAATTTGAACCTCAATTGATTCCTGAAGGAGTTAGGAGATTTAGTGGTTTTGATGATAAAGTGATTTCACTATATGCAAGAGGGATGACTGTCAGTGAGATACATAGCCATTTAGAGGAGATATACCAGACCAATATTTCCAAGGACCTTATATCAACTGTCACTGACGGAGTAATAGAAGAAGTTACTACATGGCAAAACAGGTCCCTAGACGATGTATATCCAATATTATATTTGGATTGCATACACGTAAAAGCAAAGGATAATCATACAGTAATTAACAAAGCGGTATATCTTGCAATAGGTGTTAACATGGAAGGGAAAAAGGAATTACTGGGGATCTTGGTCGGTAAAAATGAAGGTTCCAAGTTTTGGATGCAGGTTGTAACTGAGCAAAAGAACAGAGGGATAAAACAGATATATGTAGCATGCGTTGATGGATTAAAAGGCTTTCCTGAAGCCATAAATAGCATTTATCCTAATACGATTGTACAACTCTGTATAGTACATATGGCGAGGAATTCTGTAAAATATGTTTCTTATAAGGATTTAAAAGTGGTCACAGCGGATCTTAAAAGGATTTACACTGCAAACAAGCGAAGAAATAGGATATCTGGAGCTAAAATCGTTTGCTGCTAAATGGGATAATAAATATCCTGTGATCTCTGATATTTGGCAAAGGAATTGGAGCGGGATTATTCCTCTTTTTGCTTTTCCTGATGAGATTAGGCGGGTAATTTATACTACCAATGCGATAGAATCGATAAATCGTCAAATCAGAAAAATCATCAACAATAAAGGGGTTTTCCAGATGATAAGTCTATTTTTAAAATCGTATTTTTGGCTCTAAAAAATGCTGCCAAAAAATGGACCATGCCGATTAAAAATTGGTCTTTGGCATTGAATCAATTTGAAATTTTATGCGGGGATTTTAGGCATGATTTACTGGAATTAAAAAATATAACAACTTACACAAAATAAATGATTGACTCGATTGTACTCTAGCTTAGGGGTAAGAAATTCTACTGATATATATTAGCAGGCAGAGCAATACCACTTTATATGACTGTCGCAACGGTATTTGCCACGTGGTTTGGCTCAGAATCGGTTGTCGGGATTCCTCCTGTTTTTATTAATGACGGTTTAAGAGGAATAATAGCCGAACCCATTGGTACTGGTTTTTGCCTTATAATAGTTGGAATTTTTTATGCTGCCAGACTTTATAGGATGAAACTTGTAACTATTGGTGATTTTTATAGGCAAAGATTTGGTAGATTAGTAGAAATGTTAGTATCTTTAACTATATGCGCTAGTTACCTTGGATGGATGTCGGCTCAGATAGTAGCACTTGGTCTAGTAATAAAACTTATTTTTAACGATATACTTTCTTTTGAGCTTGCAATGTTGATTGGTCTAATCATAATTATGTTATATACCATGGTTGGAGGGATGAAATCTTTGGTAGTAATGGATTTCATCCAAATGATATTAATTATAGTAGGTTTACTTGCTGTTGCAGTACTAGTTGCTGGACGTTTTGACGGAGGTGCAACTGAAATTATCTCGCATGCGGCAGCAAATAATAAATTTGATTTTTGGCCAGAAACAAATTTTCATGATACTCTTGAGTTTGTTGTAACCTTTTTGACCTTGGCTCTGGGATCTGTTCCTCAGCAAGATGTTTTCTAGAGAGTGATGGCTTCTAAAGACGAGCGTACAGCAGTTCTTGGTTTCACAATTGGTGGGGTCATATATATAATCTTTTGCTTCGTACCGATTTTTATCACCTATGGTATCTCATTACTATCACCTGGAATTTTTGAACAAACTTTAGAAGCTGGAGGTGATCAGCAAAGAATTTTAGTAGATTATATATTTAAAGAAACACCCGTATTCTTACAAGTTCTATTTTTTGGGGCTTTACTTTCAGCTATAATGTCAACTGCCTCCGGTACACTACTTGCTCCTTCAGCTTTGCTTGCAGAGAATATATTAAAAGATTCTATGAAGCTTACGGATAGGGGGATCGTCTTAACTTCAAGGATTGGAGTGTTTGTTTTTGGATTTCTCGTATATTTCTATTCTTACTTAAACGTGAGTGCAGGGGTTACTATACTAGAAATAATTAAAGGCGCATACCTCGTAACTTTATGTGGTGCATTCGTGCCTTTAACATTTGGCGTTTACTGGAGTAAGGCCAATAACCAAGGAGCAATACTATCTATTATTTTAGGAGTAGGTACGTGGGCGGTACTAACTTTCCTTGAGAAAGACTATATACCACCTCAATTAATTGGTCTTTTAATATCTGCAATTGGTATGATAGTAGGTAGCTTATTCTCAACGTACTGGAAAAAACTAAGGGCTAGCTCTGTATATTAATTGATTAAACCATAAAAAATAAGTTGATTAATTGGCAAAATTAGTACATATTACTTTTCTAGGGGCGATTAGCTCAGTTGGTAGAGCATCTCGTTTACACCGAGACGGTCGGCAGTTCGAGTCTGTCATCGCCCACCAAATATTTTCTGTTTGCATTATGAGGATCCTTAATGATAAAAGCTAATGCACACAAATTTATTTTCGTCTGCTTAGGTTTAGCAATCACTCTTGCTATTTTTTTGTTAATAAAACCTTCTCCAGTCTCCATAAAAAATCAAACAAATCCCACAGCTGAAATAAGCGCGTTAAAATAAAACATTACGAATAGCATTGAAAATAAGAGAAGTAACAGATAAAGATATCGCTGATTTATTACCATTACTCGATGAACTTGGATATCCTGTATCATTTGAACATTTTAATATAAGACTTAAAAGGTTTTTGCAAAATCCATGGTATGGAGTGGCGGTATGTGAAATGGGCAAACAGATTGTAGGATTAGTGGCTTGGTCCAAGAGTAGTCTTTTTGTTTCAGATAGCACTAGATTCCATATTGAGGGATTGGTAGTTGCTAATGGTTATAGAGGACAAGGTATTGGAAAGAGGCTTGTGGAATTTGTTGAAGATATTGCAAAGAAAAGTAGCCATGCTATTATTGATCTAACGTCAGGATTAAGACGTGCAAAAGCAGGTAGTTACGAATTTTATAAGAACCTTGGCTATAAAAACGAAGGATATATGGCCAAGCTATACTTGAGGAAGGAGTTATAATGGTATTTATCAAAATCTTCTAAAAGTACGACAAATCCTCTATTTATAGCGATTCTTTCTATAAAAATAGCTGTAACTTTAGCCAATAAATAGGTTATGCTGCTATAAAGCCACGGGGTTTGATAAAGACCTTTTGGTTTTTATTGCTCGATTACTGCTAAATTGCATATACTTTTTATGCTTTTCTTAGCGCTTATGTGAGTTAGTTTAGAAGGTGCAAACTATTGAAAGAGAAAACTGCTATAAAGATCACTCAGGAATACCAACATCCTGCACTTTACGATTGTGAGTATGGAAATTCCACTCAGGATTTTGATATTTTTAGTAGCTATATTAATTCTGGAAGAGTATTAGACTTAGTTTGTGGTACTGGAAGACTTACTATTGAGCTTGCCAAAAGAGGATTACAATGTGTAGGAATAGATAAAAGTGCATCCATGTTATCTATGGCGCAGGCAAAATCTAAAGCCTTAGGATTGGATATTTTCTACTTGCAAGAAGATATAAGAAAGTTTCAGGTAGAGCAAAAATTTGACTTTATAACCATGGCAGGTAATAGTTTTCAGCTGTTATTGAACGAATCCGACCACAGGGGTTGTTTGGCTTGTGTAAGCTTGCATCTGAAGAGAGGCGGATTTTTTATTTTTAATACACAGTAATACTGTAGCTGATGAAATGAAAACTTTAAGGGAATTCGAATACTGGCATGATTTTCTAGATGCTAATGGTAATAGAGTAAAGGTTTATGGAATGCAGCATTATGATTCTTTAAATAATACTGTTTTATACACTACTAAAAGAGTATGGCAAACTCATCATACCTTAAGTAAAATTACTCTTAAATTTACAAATTATCCCAGTTTATTAAACCTTGTAAATCAGGCAGGGTTTGAAATATTAGAGGTATACGGAAGTTTTGCTAGAGAACCATTTGATTCCAATAATTCCAAAGATATAATTATTGTTTCCCGGAAGGGATTATCCCCTCAAGTAGTATTATAAATTTTTCTTTGCAACACCAAGCTTAATAATTACTAACATAAACATATTTTGGTGTATTACAGGGCAAGTTTTTGCTACACTTAAATTTTAATTATACAAATTACTAAATCATAAATTCATGGCTAAGACGGGTAATTCTGAAAAGGCTACTGTTTCTACGGAGGAAAGAACAGCTAAAGATCATGCTAAAGCTGTGGGTAACGGCTTATTAGGTGTGGGAGAGGCACTATTGGGGGTAGGTATAATGCTTGGTACTGTAGCGCTTGTCGGAGTTAGTGGTGGTACTGCTTTACTTATGGGATCTGGGGTTGTAGATCTTTTTGCAGCTGGGTTTTCTCTTACAGCCGACGGGGCTAGTAGAGCCAGCTCTCCTTATGGTGATAAACCAAAACAGGTACAACCTGTTTCCCAAATGGATGAAGAAGAAAAAAGGAAATTAGAGCAGGCTAAAGCTTTAGCAAGGTCACAAACACGTGAACAAACAACTGCTATCGAACAAGGGCAATATTCAGGTAAATCAAATCCTGCTCCCGCTAAACAGACCCAAATGTCTGTACCAATAGCTGTAAAAGGAAGCCAAGTTGTTCAGCTACCGCGATCTAAAGAATCTGAAGAAATGTCTTCTCCTATAGGGGTATGGGTGCTGAATTGCTACACAAAATTAGAAAGAATCCATGGAAAACTTTGGGAACAGCGTTGCTTGCTACGGCATTTCCGGCAGGTACGGTCATTGCTGGGGCTATTGCTGTTGGAGTGGTAGCAAAAAGCGGTTACGATGCCTATTCTAATAAGAAAGAAAGCCAGGGGAAAACTGATTCACCAAGAGGCATGGGTGCTGAATTGCTACACAAAATTAGAAAGAATCCATGGAAAACGGCAGGGACAGCGTTGCTTGCTGCGGCATTTCCAGTAGGGACCGCTATTGCTGGGGCTGTTGGGGTGGTAGTAAAAAGTGGTTACGATGCCTATGTTAATAAAAAAGCCGCAGCAACTATTAATCCTTCTGGTTATTCTAGTAATCCTTCCCAACCGGTTACCCATAAAAAATTATATGAGCCAAAAATATCCCCACCTTCTACCCCCCACTAGAAATCATACTCATAGCAAAAGCAAGACTGCGGGTATTTAATAAGAGTTTTATAATTTGGTTTTATTTATTTGAGAAATTCTCAGATGTTTTTTTACTTTCGTTACCGCTTGCTTCCAGGCGGGCAATCTCCACTACTTTGTCAAGATCAGTCTGGCTACATATTCCAAGTAATACGGGATCACGTTGGCGTATATTGGCCATATTCCAATGAGTACGATTACGTACCGCATCTACTGTAGCTTTTGTTGTGCCAATTAATTTTATTATTGTAGAATCTTTAATTTCAGGAAAGTTTTTTATTAACCAATAGATAGCATCAGGTTTATCCTGACGTCTTGCAATAGGAGTATATTTAGCTCCTTTCTTTTTTACCTTGGAAACTGTTTCATACGCATTACTCAGCTTCAACTGAAGTTTTGCATTTGGATCTTTGCAGCATCTTTCTATTTCTTCTTTATCTAGTTGCCCAGAAGTTATTGGATTATCAGCTATTACTCCCACAGCAACTTCTCCATCGGCAATGCCTTTAACTTCAAGCTCGTGCATACCACAAAAATCAGCTATTTGTTTAAAAGTTAAAGTAGTATTATCAATAAGCCATATGGCAGTAGCTTTAGGCATTAAGGGAAGTTTTTTATTTTGTGTCATAGATTCATTCCGTACTTTTCCGGTTAAATATAGCCGCTGATTTGATTTAAGAAAATACTCTTTTTATCAAATAAAGTCAATTACTCATCTCTAGCTGGTACTGATGTATAAATATCCTGTTTAAAAAACTATAATTTTTTTGAAAATTTGCTACAATAACGGCTCAAGCGGGGTTATCAAATCGTTATTTAAATAATTATGAAAAAAATATCTTTCATCAAAATGCACGGCCTGGGTAATGATTTTGTCATTATTGAAGATTCTTTATTATCTGATATTAAATATATAAAAAATTTTGTAATTAAAATAGCAGACCGCCATATTGGTATTGGCTGTGATCAGTTTATAACTTATCGCAAAGATAATAATTCTATTTTAATGAATATTTTTAACCAGGATGGGTCAAAAGCTAAAGCTTGTGGGAATGCTTCTAGGTGCTTATCTCGGATAATATTTGATCGGTATGGTATTAAAAGCACCATTATAAAAGTAGAAGGTAAAGAAATTACAGCCAAGTATTTTGATTCAGATAATATAACTGTCAATATGGGAGGGGCAAATTTTGCTGCAAATTGGATGCCCACGCAAGAGAAATTGTGGGAATTAGCCGAGAAATACAGAATAGAACCAAAGGAAATGCTTTGCGTGGATATAGGAAATCCCCATCTGGTTATTTTTAGTAAATTAGCTGATAAAGATAAAAAAATCTTTGGTAAAAATTTGCAGAAAAATGAGTTATTTAGTAATGGAGTAAATATAAATTTTGTACAAATTGACGATAATAATATCATTTTAAAAGTCTGGGAAAGAGGTACTGGTTTTACTATGGCTTGTGGAAGTGGTGCGTCTGCTAGTTTTGCGGCAGCTAATAAATTGGGATTTGTAGATGATGAAGCAAAAGTAGCTTTTGAGCTTGGTACTTTAAAAATGAACAAAAAAAGTAATCAAATTTTGATGACTGGCTCTGCTTCATATGTTTTTGCTGGAGAGTATTATTATGAGTAAAAACCACGAAGTAATAACTTTTGGCTGTAGATTAAATAGTTATGAAAGTGAGGTTATTAGAAATAATTTGGCAAACTCGCACCTTACAAATGCTGTAGTTATTAATACTTGCGCGGTAACAAAAGAAGCTGAAAAACAAGCAAGGCAAGTCATTCGCAAAATTAAAAGGCAAGATCCTTCCAAAACGATTATAGTTACTGGGTGTGCTGCCCAGAATACCCCTGAAATGTTTGCATCAATGAGTGAAGTAAGTAAAGTCCTGGGTAACGAAGAGAAGCTTTCCAGCAGTAATTACTTTATTGATGAAAAGCGTATTGTTGTTAATGACATTATGTCAGTCAAAGAAACTGCTAATCATTTGATAACAAGTTTTGAGGGGAAGGCAAGAGCATTTATCCAAGTACAAAACGGGTGTGATCACAGATGTACTTTTTGCATGATACCATATGGTCGCGGGAACAGTAGATCCGTACCAATAGGAGTAATTGCTCAGCAAATACGGTTACTTCTTGCTGAAAATTACCAAGAGATAGTTTTTACAGGAGTAGATGTTACAGCTTATGGTGCTGATTTACCTGGGAAACCTAGTTTCGCTCAAATGATAAGAAGAATATTTGCTCTAATACCTAATTTACAAAGACTGCGCCTTTCATCAATTGATGTTGCAGAAATCGATGACGAACTTTTTGAACTTTTTGCTTATAATCGAAGGATAACGCCTCATTTTCATATTAGCCTTCAAGCTGGAGATAATATGATTTTAAAAAGAATGAAACGTCGCCATAATAGAGAGCAAGTTGTGGAGTTTTGTAATAAGCTTAGAGCCCTTAGACCGGAAGTATCTTTTGGGGCGGATATTATTGCTGGATTTCCAACAGAAACGGACGAAATGTTTGAAAATACAAGAAGACTCATTTCAGAAGCCGGACTTCAATATTTGCATGTTTTTCCTTACTCTGAGAGGGAAGGAACTCCGGCTGCGAGGATGCCTCAAGTACCTAAACAAATTAGGAAAGAAAGGGCTGCAATTTTGCGAGCTGAGGGCATTAAAGAATTACATAAATTTTTTGCTCGAAACGTTGGTAAAGACGTAAACGTGTTAGTTGAAAAGAATAACATGGCTCATACTGAGAATTTTATCCCGATAAAGCTCGACGGTGAGTATGATATGGGGCAAATAATAAAAGCCAAATTACATTCTTTTGAAGCGGAATATATGATAGCAAAGGTAGCATAGATGTACAATTTTAAGAAATTTGCCGTTGTCGGTAGTGGTAGCTGGGGTACTGCAATTGCTGCCCATTTAGCAAGAATACATGAATCAGTTGTTATATATTCCGATTCCAGAGAAGTAGCAGATGAGATAAATAACAAAAAAACTAATTCCAAATACCTTGAATCTATTACTTTACCAACTAATTTAGTTGCAACAGATGACATAGCAGAAGTTATAAATTCTGAAGTAATATTTATTGTAGTGCCATCGCACGCATTTGGGAATGTGTTACAGGAAATGAAAAAACATTCTCTTCCCTTAACTACTGTTTTTGTGATAGCAACCAAGGGAATTTCTTCGAATCCGCTAGAATTACTTTCGGAGCGGTTTAAAAGACATTTTTCTAATCCTTTTGCTTTTTTTTCTGGTCCGAACTTTGCTAAAGAAGTAGCATTAGGAAAATTTAGCGCTGCCACAGTTTCTTCTCCTGATTTAGCTCTCGCAAATAACTTAGCCTCCAAATTATCTACCCCGAATTTTGAAATTTCTACTACAGAAGATATTATAACCGTCCAAATATCTTCCCTAGTTAAAAATATGGTAGCAATAAAAAGCGGTATTTTGGAAGCAAGTGGAGCTGGAGAAAATGCCAGGGCTTGGCTTATTACTAAAGCTTTACAGGAAATATTGCATATTTCTTCCGTAATTGGAGGGAAAAGGGAAACTATTCTTGAGCCAGCAGTAGTTGGTGATTTGATTTTAACAAGTTACTCTAAGACTTCTCGAAATACGAAATTCGGATTTGAGCTTCATCAAAATAATTATTCTCAAGATTTCATTTCTTCTTATTCAACTCTGGTGGAAGGATTTGAAGCTGCAAAATTAGTAAAATCTTTTCTTTTAAAATACAATATTAAGTTATCAGATTTGCGGATAATTAATTCTGTAGTAGAGGCAGTACAAAAAAGTAAATGTTAATATAGCTTGCAAAATAATTATTTACAGCCTGGTAAAGGAATCTTAAAACACCTAGCTATTTTAGGTAATAGGTTTTTAAAATAGCATCTCGTTTTATTAAATTAATTCGGTATGGGTAATATATGGCAAAAAAGCCGTTTTCAGAACGATTCCAAAAAGAATCGGAAGTAATGATAGAAGCAACAGCTCCATTTATTAGCAAGATGGTGCAAAATAAAACTTTAACTGTAGAAAAAGTAGAAATACTTAATTTGCAAATAGCTGCAAAGTATGGATGTTCTGCAATTATGCAAGTACTCCTAACCACTGGTAAAGCAGATATTAATAAAGTTGATTCGATTAGACGTAATACGGCTCTTCATTTTGCAGTATATTTTAAGCAATTAGAAATGGTTAAGATGCTGATAGAGCGGCTGAAATTATTAAGAACAAGCAGGGGTTAATACCAGTTGATATAGCCAAGGATAGAGAACCAGATATCTATAAATACCTTATCAGTAATCCCGAAAAAATAGAACATAAAGAGATGGAAGTTAGCGGAGAGGTTGAAGCTGAAGAATTAGTTCCCTAACTAGAATTAAATAGAGTAGCTACCTATAGTAAGTATAAAACTTCTGAGAAATTATAAATAGCTTTTGAAACGTGTAAAACTTAGAGAAAAAGTGTGTTATTAAACTAAGTTACTATATCACTATATTGAAATGTGAGGGTTATAGTAGTACCTTTACCGACAATACTTTTTATATCAAAGGTGCCGTTCATTAGCTCAACGAGCTTTTTAGTGAGAGGTAAACCAAGCCCCGTACCTTCGTATTTTCTACTAAGTTTATTGTCTAGTTGACCGAAAGAGGAGAGAGCTTTCGGGATATCCTGATCACTCATACCAATACCGGTATCTGTTACGGAGATGTAAACTAATTTTTTCAAAATATCTTTTTTGACTGATAAAGTTACTGAGCCTTCTGAAGGAGTAAATTTAACGGAGTTGAGTCAATCATTTATTTTGTGTAAGTTGTTGTATTTTTTAATTCCAGTAAATCATGCCTAAAATCCCCGCATAAAATTTCAAATTGATTCAGTGCCAAAGACCAATTTTTAATCGGCATGGTCCATTTTTTGGCAGCATTTTTTAGAGCCAAAAATACGATTTTTAAAATAGACTTATCATCTGGAAAACCCCCTTTATTGTTGATGATTTTTCTGATTTGACGATTTATCGATTCTATCGCATTGGTAGTATAAATTACCCGCCTAATCTCATCAGGAAAAGCAAAAAGAGGAATAATCCCGCTCCAATTCCTTTGCCAAATATCAGAGATCACAGGATATTTATTATCCCATTTAGCAGCAAACGATTTTAGCTCCAGATATCCTATTTCTTCGCTGTTTGCAGTGTAAATCCTTTTAAGATCCGCTGTGACCGCTTTTAAATCCTTATAAGAAACATATTTTACAGAATTCCTCGCCATATGTACTATACAGAGTTGTACAATCGTATTAGGATAAATGCTATTTATGGCTTCAGGAAAGCCTTTTAATCCATCAACGCATGCTACATATTACTCTGGCCTTTAAATATTGAACATTATATAGTAGCATAAGCTATTTCTTTCTTTTTCAAATAATTTTGAATTTTTATACCATTAAACTGAATTTGTGTTAAATAGGACCGTACATTAATTGTTAAATCTTTTACTGATTTTAGTACTCGAAAATTATTGGAGTTAGCTTTGACATCTTGGTTTACAAGTTCTTGTGGATTCATATCAGGACAATATGATGGTAAATAAAACAATTCTAGCTTGTCCTTATTTTTTTCTACATAAGCTTTTACCTTTTTACTGTGATGCACTCTATGATTATCTAATATCAAAAATATTTTCTGCTTAATTTGTCTGATCAGTCTACCTAAAAATTCAATACACTTTTTGCTGGTAAAATTATCTTCAAATACCATCCAGTTCATAAACCCTTGCGGACTAATAGCAGCTAGCATATTACATTTAAATCTTGAGCCACTTCTCTTGATTGCTGGGGTCTTGCCTTTAAGAGCATATGTTTTACCTCGATTATCTGTTGATTGTATCCCCATTTCATCTCCCCAATAAATTCTAGCACTTTCTTTCATTGCACGAGACTTGATTTCTGGATATGTGACTGTTAACCATTCTTTTATCTTCTCTGGATTACGTTGATAGGCTGATTTAATTGGTTTTTGAGACGTAAAACCCAATCTATTCATAATTTTTCTTATAGAACGCCTGTTATACTGATAAAGGTAATTGGATTCTATATATTCTTGTACCACTTTACTATTCCATAACGTATAATCCATTCCCAATTCATCAGGTGTATGTGATAAAATTTTAGATTTTAATTCCTCTTCTTGATTTTTACTGATTTTAGATCCTGTTCCTACCTTTACTCCTCGCTTCTTATAGCGAAAGCTTTCTTCCTTAGAAATTTTGTACTCTTTAAGATATTTCCATATAGAACTCCTAGAAAACCCAAAGGTAATAGATGCTTGTTTCTTGCTTATTCCATGTATAACTATTGCTTCCACTGCTTTCTTTCTTAATATCTTGAGATCGCTTGGTGATAATTTTTATTAGACATTTTGTTATTACTCTTGATACAATATCATTATATCATTTCTCTAATGTTAGTTCAATATTTAAAGGCCGGAGTAATATATATCTCTCTATGAGCCATATGTGCACTTCGCTTAGGTCTAAACCCATATGAGAAGTCTTTAAAATCCGCTTCGAATATTGGTTCAATAACTAGTTTCATACATGTTTGCACTACACGATCTGCAATTGTAGGTATACCTATGGGTCTTTGTTTCCCATTAGATTTAAGGATATATACCCTTTTTACTGGGGCAGGCTTATAAGTTTTGCTTATTAAGCTATCCTTAATTTCGTTTAGAAAGACGTCCACTCCAATATCTTCTTCTATATAAGATATGGATTGTTCATCTACACCTGGTGTTCCCTTATTCGCTTTTACTTTCTTCCAAGATTGCATAAGAATATCTTGCCTATACATCTTGTCATAAAGCATACCAAATTTGCGTCTTGGATTAACTTTGGCAGCTTGATAAAGTTTACGCTGAAGTACCCGTATATTTTCTTGAGTGTTTATAGCTTTCGCAATCACTTAATACCTCTTTCATTATAAACATAGTTAAAGTAGAGCCCCTTCCCTAGTATAAGTTTTGTTGTCTTATACATTGCTGGTACTATGAACTCCTCCGACTCCTCATTCCTGCTTTCTTCCAGATTTCAGCGGGCGGCCTTATACTTTCCGTTACGCAGTGAGTTATCTGCGACAGGGTGAGGTCTCGACTGTTTTCCTCAAATACTTTCTATACATACCATCCTCTATATCCCGAATTCCTATACTAACTTCAGTTAATGGTTAATCCATTAGTAAACACTGGCTTTCGCCCGCATTCTAAAGGCTTAGCGGAATCACCCTACATCACACTCTCCCAACATATTTGTGTGACTAACATTTACGAGACTTACTAAGGTTCACTCTCGTTACGGTCTGTATATTTGCTCGTTCCCACGGTTTGGGTCTGGGGACACGTTAGTCAGCGTTGCTTCCGCATTTCAATCACTATCCATACGTACGCCATAGCTACTCGGCCAAACCACTAATTGCCGAGGTAGGACTTTCACCTACTAGTATCTGAGCGACTTAACAGCCCGCTCAGAAGGGGTTGCTATTTTTAACAGACATAATCCTATATATTTTCCTTGAACCATAAAAGTATTTTTTTAGCCAATCCTAGATCTTCTTGTTCGCCAGATTTAAAGGAATTCTTTTTATATTTCAAGGCTTTTGATCTAATCATGCCGATTGCAGTTGAATATGTTGCGATATTACTAATATTTTCAGCAAAAGCAGGGGCATTCTCAAGTTTAACTACCCTTACCTGCTTGTGAAATATTTCGGCTACTAAATTTTTCATTCCTTGTAACCCAGAACCTCCCCCAGTAAGAACAATACGCTTTGCGAGTAAATGGTCCATTCCTATAGCATCATACTCTTTTTTTAAAAGGACTAGTATTTCTTCTACTCTCGGTCTAATAATTTCAGCTAATTTAGATATCGGAATTGTTAAATTGGTATTATAGTTATTCTCTGGTTCGAAATCTCCTATTCGAATAGATTCGTTTTTATTAAAGAGCTCAGGCCTTACATCCCCGTATAAGATTTTTAGTTTTTCTGCAGTATTAATAGATATGGATAAACATTTAGCTATATCAGAAGTTATATGATGACTACCAATTGGTACACTACCTACATATAATATTTTTCCTTTAAAAAATACCCCAAAACTAGTAATATGACTTCCCATATTAATTATAATGGCTCCTGTTTCTTTTTCCTCATCAGAAAGGCATGCTAGCCCATCAGCATAAATCGAAAGTACTATATCCCCAACTTCTATATGACACCTAGCAAAACAATTGGTTAAATTCTTGAGTATTAAAGAATTTGCTGCAATAACGTGTATTTGGCAACTCATTTCCTTTGCATACATGCCGTTCGGGTTATCTACAACTTTATCTTTATCTAGAGTAAATTCTATCGGAAAATAATGAATTACTTCTTGATCTTTTAAAGAAAAGTCCGCTAAAGCTTTTTGAATTAATTTTTTTATATCCTGCTTATTAATTGGCTGGTTTCCAAGTTTGAGTGTATGATTAATATAATAAGACTTAAAACCGCTAGATAACGAGATAGTAACTTCATTTATACTTTTATCACATTCTTTTTCAAGAGAATAAATAGCAGCGATAATACTATTTTCTGCTGCTTCTAGATTTATGACTGTACTTGCTTTGAAGCCATTAGAATATTGTAAGACTTGGGCAACGATGGTACTTTCCCCTGTTTTATTTATGTTTGCGGCGATAGCTGCCACTTTATTGCTGCCTATATCAAAAACAACATAATTTGCTGATTTTCCTTTCATCCTTACTTTTTCACCAGTTTTGCCCATTGTATTACTTGCCATCCTGCAATCTACAGAATTGGCTGAAAGCCACACTATAGCAGATATATATTTCAATCATAATATTTTTATTTAAGGGTATTAATAATTTTTATCTTGAAATAACAATAGTTTTCTGTTATCAACTTTAACTACTTTCGAGTATAAGGACAGGTGTCCGAGTGGTTTAAGGATCCGGTCTTGAAAACCGGCGTGCGGTTCTCCGTACCGTGAGTTCGAATCTCACCCTGTCCGCCACATATAACGTCCAATAAAATCTAAACAAGTCTAAAAACCCCTTGAATATGTTATCTTTTAGAGTTATATATAGTCTTATAACATCCAAAAAGATATCACTAAATCTATAAAATTATGGGTGCTTTTAGGGGTACAAAATATAAGATTAAATTAGATACCACTATATGCCGCTGACAGATACCACAGTACGTACCGCTAAAGCAAAAGATAAACAATATAAACTTAGTGATTCATCAGGGTTATATCTTTTAGTTCAACCCAACGGCAAAAAGTATTGGAGGTTAAAATATTACTTTGCAGGGAAAGAGAAGCTTTTATCAATAGGAGTTTATCCAGTAATAGGCTTATCAGAAGCTAGAGAAAAATGCTTGCTTGCTAAAAAACAACTGACAAATAATATTGACCCATCAGAGCATAAGAAAGAACAAAAGCTTAAAAATTTGGTTAATGCCGAGAACTCATTTAAAAGCATAGCTATTGAGTGGCATAACAATCAAAAGCACAAATGGACTGTTCATCATGCTATTTATGTTCTTAGAAGAATAGAAGCTGATATATTCCCTATTCTTGCTTCAAGACCGATTAATGAAATAAAAGCACCTGAATTACTTGCCGTCTTGAGATTAATTGAAACAAGAGGAGCAATTGATATAGCTCATAGAGTTTTACAAACCTGCGGACAAATATTTAGATATGCAGTTGCTACAGGAAGAGCAGAAAGGGATATATCTGCCGACCTTAGAGGAGCTTTAAAAACCAGAAAGAAAGAAAACTACTCACGACTTGAAGCAAAAGAGTTACCTGAGTTTTTTAGTAAGTTAGAAGAATATGACGGCGAATTACAAACTAAACTGGCAATAAAATTTCTATTATTAACGTTTGTACGCACGGGAAAATTAAGAGGTGCTAGATGGGAAGAAATAGACTTTGAAAAGAAAGAATGGAGGATACCAGCAGAGAGAATGAAAATGAGAGAATTGCATATAGTCCCTCTTTCTACTCAAAGTTTAGATGTATTAAAAGAATTACAAATTATCAATGGGCAAAAAGATTATCTTTTTCCTAATCGTAATAAGCCAATGACTTTTATAAGCGAGAATACCCTACTTTATGCAATTTTTGTAGAGTAGGTCTCTGATTTGAAGTAATCTCCTCAGCGACCTCTCGTCAAAGCGTGCGTAAAGTTTTCCCTTACACGGCTTTCCGATAACTTTCACCCACTGCATTATAGTCACATAATTATCTTGCATATCTTGACGCCTCATTTCCTACAATTACTTGGTCTGCCAACTTGTATAGACCATGATTATTATAAAACCATGAAGGAGGATGGTCTCTCCATCCTTTTGCTCGTTTCTTATGTTTCTTCCTCAATATTATACATAGTGTCATTGTAATGTACCTATCTATCCTCCTAAAGTGTTCTCTAGAGTTTCCACCTTTGAAGTAGTTCGCCCACCCCCTAATTATTGGGTTTAGTTTCTTTTCTATAAGTTCAGGCAATAACCAATGTTGCCTTGTCCTTACTGTTTCTCGAACTTTCTCTTTGACAGTTTTCATAGCTTGGTTTGTCGGATAGTAATATGTTTTGAGTTTTCCTGTTCTTTTTGAGGCTTGTCTCACAAAGCGGAATCCAAGAAAATCAAAGCTCTCATGTCTTGTATCAATCACTTTCGTTTTATCTACATTCAGTTCAAGTTTTAGATTTTCCATAACATTATTTACTTCCTTTAAGTATTTATCGGGGCTTCTTGAGCACAGCACCACAAAATCATCTGCATAGCGAACAATATGTGCGTCATGCCCTTTCTTATTAAACCCCTTTTCTTCCCAAGCTGTATCCAGATAGTGTAAATAAAGGTTTGCAAGTAGCGGAGAAATAACTCCACCTTGCGGCGTACCCGTTATTTGCTTTCTAATTTGCATATCTTCCATTACACCCGCCTTCAACCAGAGTTTTATCAATCTAACAATAGAGTTATCAGTAATTCTATTGTTGATTGCCTTCAAAAGTATGTCATGAGTTATAGTGTCGAAATAGTTACTTACATCTGCATCAATGACATATCTGCATCCATAGTTGAGATATTTATATATCTCTCTATGAGCCATATGTGCACTTCGCTTAGGTCTAAACCCATATGAGAAGTCTTTAAAATCCGCTTCGAATATTGGTTCAATAACTAGTTTCATACATGTTTGCACTACACGATCTGCAATTGTAGGTATACCTATGGGTCTTTGTTTCCCATTAGATTTAAGGATATATACCCTTTTTACTGGGGCAGGCTTATAAGTTTTGCTTATTAAGCTATCCTTAATTTCGTTTAGAAAGACGTCCACTCCAATATCTTCTTCTATATAAGATATGGATTGTTCATCTACACCTGGTGTTCCCTTATTCGCTTTTACTTTCTTCCAAGATTGCATAAGAATATCTTGCCTATACATCTTGTCATAAAGCACACCAAATTTGCGTCTTGGATTAACTTTGGCAGCTTGGTAAAGTTTACGCTGAAGTACCCGTATATTTTCTTGAGTGTTTATAGCTTTCACAATCACTTAATACCTCTTTCATTATAAACATAGTTAAAGTAGAGCCTCTTCCCTAGTATAAGTTTTGTTGTCTTATATTACTCTGGCCTTTAAATATTGAACATTATATAGTAGCATAAGCTATTTCTTTCTTTTTAAAATAATTTTGAATTTTTATACCATTAAACTGAATTTGTGTTAAATAGGACCGTACATTAATTGTTAAATCTTTTACTGATTTTAGTACTCGAAAATTATTGGAGTTAGCTTTGACATCTTGGTTTACAAGTTCTTATGGATTCATATCAGGACAATATGATGGTAAATAAAACAATTCTAGCTTGTCCTTATGTCTTTCTACATAAGCTTTTACCTTTTTACTGTGATGCACTCTATGATTATCTAATATCAAAAATATTTTCTGCTTAATTTGTCTGATAAGTCTACCTAAAAATTCAATACACTTTTTGCTGGTAAAATTATCTTCAAATACCATCCAGTTCATAAACCCTTGCGGACTAATAGCAGCTAGCATATTACATTTAAATCTTGAACCACTTCTCTTGATTGCTGGGGTCTTGCCTTTAAGACCATATGTTTTACCTCGATTATCTGTTGATTGTATCCCCATTTCATCTCCCCAATAAATTCTAGCACTTTCTTTCATTGCACGAGACTTGATTTCTGGATATGTGACTGTTAACCATGCTTTTATCTTCTCTGGATTACGTTGATAGGCTGATTTAATTGGTTTTTGAGACGTAAAACCCAATCTATTCATAATTTTTCTTATAGAACGCCTGTTATACTGATAAAGGTAATTGGATTCTATATATTCTTGTACCACTTTACTATTCCATAACGTACAATCCATTCCCAATTCATCAGGTGTATGTGATAAAATTTTAGATTTTAATTCCTCTTCTTGATTTTTACTGATTTTAGATCCTGTTCCTACCTTTACTCCTCGCTTCTTATAGCGAAAGCTTTCTTCCTTAGAAATTTTGTACTCTTTAAGATATTTCCATATAGAACTCCTAGAAAACCCAAAGGTAATAGATGCTTGTTTCTTGCTTATTCCATGTATAACTATTGCTTCCACTGCTTTCTTTCTTAATATCTTGAGATCGCTTGGTGATAATTTTTTATTAGACATTTTGTTATTACTCTTGATACAATATCATTATATCATTTCTCTAATGTTAGTTCAATATTTAAAGGCCGGAGTAATACATTGCTGGTACTATGAACTCCTCCGACTCCTCATTCCTGCTTTCTTCCAGATTTCAGCGGGCGGCCTTATACTTTCCGTTACGCAGTGAGTTATCTGCGACAGGGTGAGGTCTCGACTGTTTCCCTCAAATACTTTCTATACATACCATCCTCTATATCCCGAATTCCTATACTAACTTCAGTTAATGGTTAATCCATTAGTAAACACTGGCTTTCGCCCCCATTCTAAAGGCTCAGCGGAATCACCCTACATCACACTCTCCCAACATATTTGTGTGACTAACATTTACGAGACTTACTAAGGTTCACTCTCGTTACGGTCTGTATATTTGCTCGTTCCCACGGTTTGGGTCTGGGGACACGTTAGTCAGCGTTGCTTCCGCATTTCAATCACTATCCATATGTACGCCATAGCTACTCGGCCAAACCACTAATTGCCGAGGTAGGACTTTCACCTACTAGTATCTGAGCGACTTAACAGCCCGCTCAAAATGGAATATCATTTACGAGCAACTGTACATGGATTTAGAGCTACTGCTTCAACTGTTTTAAATGAACATGGGTTTAAACCTGATGTAATAGAACGCCAGCTTGCTCACTGTGAACGTAATAAGGTAAGAGCTAGCTATAATCACGCTCAATACCTACCAGAGCGAAGAGAGATGATGCAATGGTGGGGAAATTATTTAGATAAATTAATTAGGTAGATAAAACATATTTTATCATGAAAGAATCTAACATACTGACAAAAGAAATATTACGCAAGATATACCCTGCACTCAATGAAGCTGAATCTCATCAAATTGTATTGTTACCAAAGCAAAAAAACTTAATGCAGTTTTTGTATTATTACAGTCAAAAGCAATTAGATTATGTATTAAGCAAAATGAATAATTTTGATTGTTGGTATAAACAACAGAATTTAACTGATGATGTACTAAATAATTTTTGTAAAAATGCTGGTTGGACTTTAGATGAAGCAACGTCAATAATATTAAGAAAGAATCCTAAGACTATTAACCTTAACAGCTTAATACAAAGATTAGAAGAAATATTTAAAATTCGTAGTCTTAGGTATGAAGATATAAAAAATTTAAAGGAGTATATTTTAGATTATCCAATTATTAATGGTTATAATGAACAACTAAAACAAATAGATTTAGCGATTGAGTTTAAAAAAATTACTGATACAGAAACTATTTATCTAAATGATAATTATGTTTTATTTGTTCCACCTCAAAAAGTATTAAAATGGTGCAAAGAAAAAGAAATTAAATTACCTGATGGTATAGAAGAATTAATAGAGAAATATCATGATTCCCAAGACAAAGAAAAAAAATATCAAAAATTAGAAGCTGAAAATCAAGAACTCAAAATAGAAAAAGACAAATTCCTTACAATTATTGAAGAACTAAACAAAAAGGTTGCAGTTTTAGAGCTGGATAAGCCTAATACAAAAATCTTAAATAGTTATAAGCAATTAGCAATGGGGATGTTAGCAGTGCATTATGGAGAGGAACAAGTGCAAATTTGGCAAAATTGGACAAATGAAGCTGTCTTAAATAAATCAAGTATTAAAAAAAAGAATTATTATTTACAAGAATCGAAGAAGATTTAGCAAAACTAAATGCAAGTGGTATCAAGATAAAAAGAGATGCTATTGGAGATAAAATCAAAGAAAGTATTAATCTTCTTAAAGTAAAAAAGATATAAAACACTAATTCAAGCGATTTTCTCTATTTTTATTATAATATTGCAATATCAAGTAAAGCTTTATTCTAAAAAGCTTTAGAAGCTAAAACGCACATAATAAAGAACAAATCGTACGTTTTTCTCTAAAGCGTACGTGTCATAATAAATAGACTATATATTACTCTGGCCTTTAAATATTGAACATTATATAGTAGCATAAGCTATTTCTTTCTTTTTAAAATAATTTTGAATTTTTATACCATTAAACTGAATTTGTGTTAAATAGGACCGTACATTAATTGTTAAATCTTTTACTGATTTTAGTACTCGAAAATTATTGGAGTTAGCTTTGACATCTTGGTTTACAAGTTCTTGTGGATTCATATCAGGACAATATGATGGTAAATAAAACAATTCTAGCTTGTCCTTATGTCTTTCTACATAAGCTTTTACCTTTTTACTGTGATGCACTCTATGATTATCTAATATCAAAAATATTTTCTGCTTAATTTGTCTGATCAGTCTACCTAAAAATTCAATACACTTTTTGCTGGTAAAATTATCTTCAAATACCATCCAGTTCATAAACCCTTGCGGACTAATAGCAGCTAGCATATTACATTTAAATCTTGAGCCACTTCTCTTGATTGCTGGGGTCTTGCCTTTAAGACCATATGTTTTACCTCGATTATCTGTTGATTGTATCCCCATTTCATCTCCCCAATAAATTCTAGCACTTTCTTTCATTGCACGAGACTTGATTTCTGGATATGTGACTGTTAACCATTCTTTTATCTTCTCTGGATTACGTTGATAGGCTGATTTAATTGGTTTTTGAGACGTAAAACCCAATCTATTCATAATTTTTCTTATAGAACGCCTGTTATACTGATAAAGGTAATTGGATTCTATATATTCTTGTACCACTTTACTATTCCATAACGTATAATCCATTCCCAATTCATCAGGTGTATGTGATAAAATTTTAGATTTTAATTCCTCTTCTTGATTTTTACTGATTTTAGATCCTGTTCCTACCTTTACTCCTCGCTTCTTATAGCGAAAGCTTTCTTCCTTATAAATTTTGTACTCTTTAAGATATTTCCATATAGAACTCCTAGAAAACCCAAAGGTAATAGATGCTTGTTTCTTGCTTATTCCATGTATAACTATTGCTTCCACTGCTTTCTTTCTTAATATCTTGAGATCGCTTGGTGATAATTTTTTATTAGACATTTTGTTATTACTCTTGATACAATATCATTATATCATTTCTCTAATGTTAGTTCAATATTTAAAGGCCGGAGTAATAAGATTACCCCATATTTAACGAAACTTAAAGAAAGGTAATTTTATGAAAAATTATTTAATACCTGAGACTGGTTTTATTCGTCTCTCTAATATCCTAAAAGTAATTCCTGTTGGTAAGTCTACATGGTGGGCAGGGGTCAAAACAGGACGTTTTCCCCAATCTGTTAAACTTGGGAAACGCACTACTGCTTGGCGTGTTGAAGAAATACGCAATCTTATATCAACCCTAAATAATGAGGAGGTTAATCATGAACAAAATTAATTTCTCTCAAGTTAAAAACTTCCTTAAAGGTTATGAAGAAGCAATATTAAGGCAATTATTACCTGTAGGTAAAACAGCAGGAAGCAAATATATAGCTCTTAATCCAACAAGAAACGATAAAAATCTTGGAAGTTTTAAAATTAATACTACAACGTATAAGTGGGCGGATTTTGCAACTGGCGATAAAGGCAGCGATATAATCAGTTTGTACGCTTATATAAAAAGTGTCAATCAACTGACCGCTGCAAAAGAACTCTTAAGACTTGTAGGGAGGGTACTATGAAAGATAATTATAAATAACCTGAAAGCACAAGCAATTATAACATATCAGAGGCTTTAAGCGAAGAGAATTTAAACATTTCTGAACAAAAAATAATAAAGGATGATTCTATTCTTGAAGATACAAAAATCATAGTACCTAATATTAGTGAAAATGATGTAGCTTGTCATAATAAAAAGTTTGATTGCTTACCTTATGCCTATTATAAATATACCGATGAATTTTTTGTAGTGTGGTGGTATATCACAAAGGATAATCAGCTTAAAAAAGAATTTGTCCCTTATATTTATGACGTACAAAAGAAGAAATGGGTGAGTAAGTTTCCTCTAGTTCGTCCGTTGTATAATCTATCTGAATTAGCTTTAAGACCTGATAGCCCTGTATTAATAGTAGAGGGTGAAAAAACTGCTGATGCGGCAAAGCAACTTTTTCCTGATTTTGTTGTGGTAACGTCTAGCGGCGGAGCAAAATCGGCTAATAAAAGTGATTGGTCAGTTCTTCAAGGTAGAGATATTGTTATTGCTCCTGATAATGATGAGGCAGGCATTAGTTATACTAAGAAAATACAAGAATTATGTAGTTCAATAGTTAGTAATGTTAGGTTCTTATACCCAAAAACATTAGGAAAATACACTATAGAAAATTCAAGTATTATTGAACGTCAGGGGGAAGTACCGCAAGGTTACGATTTAGCTGATAGCTTAGCAGATGGTTAGACGGCAGAACTAATTAGCCAAGCTATGAACGATGAGCGTTTTGTCCTGTTTTTTGTTGAAGATTGTATTAAAACATCAATTGCAAATGATAATATTACTACAGAAAAATTATTAACAGAATTAGCAAAACTTTCAGATATTGAATATGGACAACAAAGAAAAGAAGCAGCAAAAAAGTTAGGGGTTGCTATTGCATTTTTAGATCGGGCAATAAAAGCTAAACACTGCGAGAATCAAAATAATGCAGATTTTTTTGATTCTATTACTCCTTTCTCTAATCCTGTTGAATTAAAAAAGCTTTTAGAAGAATTAGAAGAAGTTTTTAAACGTTATGCCGTACTTCCTGAGCATGTAACAACGGCATTAGCTTTATGCTGCGTTTTTACTTATTTGATTGATGTAATGGATATAGCACCTATATTAGTAATTTCTTCACCTGAGAAACGTTGCGGTAAAACCACTTTATTAAGTATTTTGTTAAAACTTGTATATAAACCTCTTTCTGCTTCTAATATTAGTGCTGCGGCATTATTTCGCATTATAGATGCGTGGAAGCCGACCCTTATTATTGATGAAGCGGACACTTTTATAAAAGCTTCGGAAGAATTAAAAGGTGTTATTAATTCAGGTCATACTCGCCCTACAGCCTTTGTTATTAGAAATGTTGGGGATGATCATAATCCCAAGCAATTTAGCACATGGGGAGCTAAGGTGATAGCTGTAATAGGTGATGTTCCTGATACAATTAATGATCGTTCAATAGTAATATCTTTAAAAAGGAAGCTTAATCATGAGATAATAGAAAAAATCAGAAATACTAACCCTTTAATTTTTGATAATCTTCGTAGTAATCTTTTAAGATTTGCTAACGATAACGTAGGAATTATTAAAAATATCCGTCCATCTTTTTCAGCGGATATAAATATTTCTGACAGAGCGTTGGATAACTGGGAGCCTTTACTAGCGATAGCGGAGCTGGCTGGTAAAGATTGGATAAATAAGGTATACCAAGCTGCACAAGCATTATCGCCGAATGAAACAGATATAACATCTGTTGGAGTCGAATTATTACAGGATATTCAAAAAATATTTATAGAGAAGAATATTACAGAAATTTCTACTAAAGAATTAATAGAGGCTCTTTGTGAAGATGAAGAAAGTCGCTGGGTAACGTATAATTTCAAAGGAAACGATAAGAGCATTACAGCACGCCAAATTTCTAGAATATTGAAAGAATATAAGATTAAGAACAAAAATGTAAGATTTGGAGAAGAAGTACTTAAAGCTTATGAAAAAATCCAATTTGAAGATGCGTGGAAAAGATATAATAACTATATATCTTCTAATAGTACCACCAAATTATCCGCTACAACGCTACAAAAACCTGCAAAGCCAGTTATAGAAAGGGATGTGGGCGTAGCGGATAATTTAAACGTATCAGTTACAGAATTGGCTTCTATAAAAGAATCCGCTACAACGTGCTTAGGGGAAAATCATTTTGTAGCGGATAATTTTAGCTTAAAAAATATTGCAGAGGATAAAGAAAATTTATCCGCTACGCCTGAAAGCCTTATATATAAAGGGATAGAAGAAAAATGTAGCGTTGTAGCGGATAATTTAGAGAGTATAAATAAGAAAAATAATATTATTTATGTTTTTTTAGAAAGACAAAATCTTTTGCAATATCTTAAGGGATTAGATAAAACTATTACCTATGGTTTGGACATTGAAACAACAGGCTTAAAAGTAACCAATAGTAAAATAGCTTTATTACAAATATATAATCCGATGGTAGATAGGGTTTTTATATTTAAGGTAATAGATGAGCCAATAAATGAAGAAGAGCAGATAGTTTTATCAGAAATTAATTTTGTTGCTCATAACGCATCTTTTGAGAGATCGTTTATGCCTTATTTAAAGGACTTCAATTGTTCAATGATAGCTTACCATGCTGCTACCTCTGATAGATGTTGCGGTTTGAGTGATTTAAGTTCTAAGACTGGTATTACTTACAATAATAAGAAAGTAATGCAAGTATCCAACTGGGCAGGTGAATTAACAGAGGAGCAACTAGAATACGCTGCTAAAGATGCTAAGGCTACCTACTTATTATGGGAAAAGTACAAAGATAAAAATAAGCCTGTATATGAGAGGATGCTTAAGGCAAGTTTAATTATAGATGAGTACTGCAAGAGAGGGTTGCCCGTTGATGTTGAAGCATTAAGTCAGTTAAGAATTGAGACGGAAAGCAAAAGAGATGAGTTATTAAAGAAACTAACCGATTTTGGATTTGAAGATATAATTACTCCTGCAAAGAATATTACAACTAAACAAGAGACTTTAAACAATTTATCTCGGCAAGCCCAAGAAACTGTAGACCAAGTCCGTAAGTACAATTCATTACTCAATAATATTATCAGAGGTGTAGAAGATAATATTATAAATGACAGGTGACCTATTAATGCTAAGATTTGTGGGACTGAAACGGGTAGACTTGCAACAGTTAATCCTAACGTTCAGAATTTCCCACGATCAAGATTTAGGCGTATTTTTAAGGCGAGTAAAGACCATATGTTTATCAAGGCAGATTTTGCAGCTCAAGAACTACGAATGGCTGCTGCTCAATCTGGTGAAAAGGTAATTTTTAATAATGGAATAGATTTACACGCTTTAATGGCTGCTAAATTAAATAATATGACTATAGAAGATTTTACAAATCAACCTAAAGATTGGATAAAATCCGAGCGTCAAAAAGCTAAAGCCTCTAATTTCGGTTTCTTGTATGGTATGGGAGCTAAAAAGTTTGTAATTCTTGCTGAAAATAATTATGGCATAGAGCTAATAGAAAAAGAAGCAGAAATTATTAAAAATAAATTCTGGTAAACTTATCCTATTTTAAAACGTTGGTGTGATGAAGAAAGGATAAGATGCAATAAAAGAGGTTACGCATTAACCAAAGGAGGTAGGAAAAGATTTTTTGCTGATGTAAGTAAGGGTTATTGTGAGAAGATTAATACGGCAGTTCAGGGTTCATGCGGGGAAGTATTACTTGAAACATTGCTTGCTCTTCCTGATGATTTAAAAGGTTACTTAGTCAATACTGTTCATGATGAGCTAGTTTTTGAAGTACCTACTCATATTATTGAGGATGAGGTTAAATACGACGCTTTGAAGCAAGCTATAATAAAAGCTATGAAAGATGGTGTATTAAAAATTGAGCCAAGATATCCATTGAGAGATATTGCGGAAATTAAAGAAGCTAAAACGCTTGAGTAATGTTATGATAATTGATTTGTTGATTGTATAATGGTTTTACATAAATTAGCTAGTTAAGCATTATTGTATAATTACAACAAATCAATTACACTATAGTTAATGTAAATAAACTAAAATTAAAATATATGTTAGCAGTAAAATTAGATAATTTTAATTCTTCAACTGGGGACAAAGAAGCAGCTAAGGCAATTGGTTATGATTCGTCAAAATATAATGCTCTAAAACACGGGGTACTTTCAAAGTATACTGTGATGCACTGGAAAAATAGAGGCGATTATGATGCTCTGCTTAGTTCTTTAATTGATGAATATAAACCCACAAATGCAACCGAAGAGCATTTAGTTGAGGAGTTAGCAGGGATTATATGGCGTAAGATGAGGCTTAGATATGCAGAAATGAGTAGTTTGCAAGCTTCATTAAGCAAAAATATTGGGTTAGAGACTTTTTCTAGCAAAGACTGTGCAAAAGAAGCTCTACTTGAAATGCCATATAAAATAGAAAACTTTAACCTCAAGCAAGCTGTAATTACCAGTGATGAAGAAACAATAAAAGAACTAACCAGAACAAATAATAAATTTAAGTGTTGCTTATTATCAGAACAGATTATTGCAGAGTCCAATTCTTATGATGATGCACTTGTGGTTTTAGATGAAGAAGACCAAAATAATTGGATAAATAATTGGCTTGGTGAAGATAAAGAAGATCACGAGCAATCTTCTGATGAGTATTATACTGCTTCAACAGAAGATTTACTGCTCTATATATAAGACTTAAAAAAACGTCATGGAAGCCGTATTTATGAACTTGAAAATAGAAGTAAAGTTAGGCATCAGGCACTAGGTAAAACCTTTTTTTATGATAAGGAACTAAACAAATACATGAGATATGAGAGCCATTTAGACAAGAAGTTTGAAAAAACCTTAGCAATGCTTATTAAGTTGCAGGATTTAAGAAAAGAGCCTAATGTAATACAAAATAATGGTTGACCTAATAATACAATCCGTTTGGTAAAATTATAAAAAAGTTACTATTATTTACTTGCAATTGAATTAACTATATATTTTTATAATATATATGATTAATTGAAGCTTCGTATACTGCTAGACATCATGAGTAGAAAGTATAATAACTCTAAGAGTGCGTTAGTTTTACAAAATTATAAACCAGAAGATATACAGAAGCTTTTAGATAGCGGTGAGTTTAAGTCAGTTGTTTTGTTCGCACGTTAGGTATAAATATGAAAGCTTTTAACGAATATATGGAACATCATAACTTAACTTATAAGACACCTATTAAGCCTAAAATTAATAATACTCAAAGGCATAATAATATCAAAAAAGAGCAGAAAGATTCAAAGCCTTATCAAGAGCCGCTAGAAAGGTTTAAAAAGCTATTTGCAGAGAGAAAGCAGAAAAGAACCTTACAAGAAATAAAAGACGCTTATTACTGATGAAGTGTAAATATTGTTTAGAAACTAACGTAGTAAAAATGGTTATTTGAGTTACAAGTGTTAAAGGGTAATTTTTAAGTTATTTAATATGGCAAGTAATAATTATAAAAACTTAGATTGTAGTTATTCAATCAGGTTAATAGACAGATTGAAATCGTTGGATACTAAAAATGTACTAGATTTTGATTTGATTAATAAGGCTATTTACTGGGCTAAAAAGTATCACGGCGAGCAAAAAAGAAAAAGTGGTGAGCCTTATTATACTCATCCTTTAGAGGTAGCTTATATAATATCTGAATATAACCTTAAAACTGATATAATAGTAGCTAGTATATTACACGATATTATTGAGGACACCGAAGTTACGGCAGGGATGATACTTGATAATTTTGGATGGCGAATAACTGAAATGGTTGACATGCTTACCCGTGATAGACCAGATGGAAGTAAGTTAAGTATAGAAGAGGTGTTAAATAACGCTTATCAAAAACAAGATGAAGAAGTATTATTAATTAAATTAATTGATAGATTACATAACTTAACTACTTTGGATGCAATGACAGATGAGAAGAAAAAGAAAATTGCTCTAGAAACATTAAGTAGTTTTGTATTACTAAGTGTTAGTTTAAATACAAACCAAGAGTATAATTTAAACTCTCTTATTTATAATATTATCTCACTACCTAAAGGGATTAGCTCTATTAATGAGTTATACATGCTTTCTGAACTAAAAGAGAAGAGTGTGTTATCTCCTCTAAACTTTGAAAATGACGAGATGCAAATAAAACCCCTAATGTTAAAGGAAGCATTATAATTAATAGACCAAAGTTTCCATATATATTTACTAAGTATACTCTTCCAAAAGAACCTACTGTGTACATAATTAACCTAGATACTGCATATATAAAAACTGTATATCTAAATCTCTGTAAAATTGGAAAATGCGAATAAATAATAGGAGCAGCAGGGGTATCAGTAGAAGCTAGAATTAAAATAACTGCTTGTATTAATAAAATATCAATTGGTTTAGTAGCTGTATTAAGAATTAATGGACAGAATATAATAAATAACGCAAAACCATATATTCTATATTGCAGTATTTTTAAAGGTGGTAATCTATAGCTCAAGACACAAAAAATACTGTATGCAATTAACTGTAAAAACGAAACTATTATATTGTGGCTTATAACTTGTTCAGTTGAGTAATAGAACTGGGTTTTTAGAATTTCGCTGCAATATATAAAAGCAAAATAAAAACAAGTACATTGCATAAATAGGTAAGCCAATATTGTTTTGTAATTTACCTTTAAAAAATATGTGTTTGGTTGTTTTTCTAGCTGCTCTTTATATCTTTTTCTTGCATCAGCAAAAACGGCAGTTTCCTTTAAAGCAACTCTAGCCCTAAATCCTATTATGGCTACTACCGCACCCAAAAAAAACGCCCCTCTCCATAGATATTCGTTTTTAACCGCCACGAACGATACTAGTAGCGCTACTGTACCCCCAAGAATACAACTAATAGAGAGTAAGGTTACTGCTGGATATACAAAAGGTTTTTTTATAGCTTCTGTTAAAATATTTCTGATGCAACCACTTCCCCCATAGAAGATAAACCCATACGGCAAACAGTTATGATTACAGATGCAGTAATACCTATTTGAGAGTAAGTAGGTAAAATAGCTATTATGCAGCAACTCTACAAGCCATAATAAAAGTAGTCATTAAAACGATTACCTTACGCCCAATTTTATCCCCTATATAACCAAATATTATAGCTCCAAATGGTCTTAGGAGGTACAATAGAACAAAAAGCAAAAGCAGATAACAAAGATGCTGTGAAAGGGTCAGTTTTTGGAAAAAATAACTCATTAAGCAGTACTGCCATGTGGACATAGAGCATTAAATCAAAGTATTCCAACATCGTGCCTATGGACAACAAACCTACAGCTTCTTTCTGTTCTCTAGTCAAGCTCTTTTGTTCTGATATACTCATAAAATATTACATTTTAATTTAAACTTTATCACTACTAATTAAACAATTATTTAGATAGGCTTAACAACTAATAATTTAAAACTAATATAATAATTTTCCACAAACTAGGTAATGAATGGTATAATTTATTGCTAAAATGATACAACTACCACTGAAATAAAAATTTATGCAGTAAACAAAATTGCATTTACCACATTAAATAAATAGTCTTGAGAGAGTTTGACTTAATGAGTAGCTAAATGAATACAAAAAAAAGAATTTTTAATTTTATCTGTTTTTGAGTCTGTCATATAGTTTGTGTAAGTTGCAAAAGGATATAGTAGAAGATACTATAAAAAAGCAACTTAAATACAGAGGAAAAAATGGCTAAAAAATTAGCAGAAAAAGAAGTAGATATAAATACTAAATTAGTCGAAGAATTACTATCAAAAGCAGATCCATCTGAATTATTTGGTCGCGGGTGGATTATTTAATAAACTTAAAAAGCAAATAGTAGAGAGAATTCTTGAAAGTGAATTAGAACACGATCTAGGTTATTCTAAACATAGTAAGATAATCAAGAGCGATAATAATCGTCGCAACGGCAGTTATGAAAAAACGATTATATAGATGACGACGGTCATCAGGTTACCGTAGATGTTTCAAGGGACAGGGAAGGAGAATTTGAACCTCAATTGATTCCTGAAGGAGTTAGGAGATTTAGTGGTTTTGATGATAAAGTGATTTCACTATATACAAGAGGGATGACTGTCAGTGAGATACAGGGCCATTTAGAGGAGATATACCAGACCAATATTTCCAAGGACCTTATATCAACTGTCACTGACGGAGTAATAGAAGAAGTTACTACATGGCAAAACAGGTCCCTAGACGATGTATATCCAATATTATATTTGGATTGCATACACGTTAAAGCAAGGGATAATCATACAGTAATTAACAAAGCGGTATATCTTGCAATAGGTGTTAACATGGAAGGGAAACAGGAATTACTGGGGATCTGGGTCGGTAAAAATGAAGGTTCCAAGTTTTGGATGCAGGTTGTAACTGAGCTAAAGAACAGAGGGATAAAACAGATATATGTAGCATGCGTTGATGGATTAAAAGGCTTTCCTGAAACCATAAATAGCATTTATCCTAATACGATTGTACAACTCTGTATAGTACATATGGCGAGGAATTCTGTAAAATATGTTTCTTATAAGGATTTAAAAGCGGTCACAGCGGATCTTAAAAGGATTTACACTGCAAACAGCGAAGAAATAGGATATCTGGAGCTAAAATCGTTTGCTGCTAAATGGGATAATAAATATCCTGTGATCTCTGATATTTGGCAAAGGAATTGGAGCGGGATTATTCCTCTTTTTGCTTTTCCTGATGAGATTAGGCGGGTAATTTATACTACCAATGCGATAGAATCGATAAATCGTCAAATCAGAAAAATCATCAACAATAAAGGGGTTTTTCCAGATGATAAGTCTATTTTAAAAATCGTATTTTTGGCTCTAAAAAATGCTGCCAAAAAATGGACCATGCCGATTAAAAATTGGTCTTTGGCATTGAATCAATTTGAAATTTTATGCAGGGATTTTAGGCATGATTTACTGGAATTAAAAAATACAACTTACACAAAATAAATGATTGACTCCTGTTTTTTTATTATTATGCCTATAGCTTTCTTTATTTCTTATATAGTTTTTTCTATAGTCCTTTCTTGCTCTTCTGTTGCTGTAGTTGCTTTTTTATGGTCGTGGTTAATATTGCCTACAAATATTTAATAAAATCATTTGATTAATAAAAGTAAGGTTTCTTCATGATAAAAGCCGGTGTTCTAGGATATTTGTTTGGTACTTTTAAAAATAATCCAGTAGCAGGTTTTTGGGGTATTTTTCTTATATTCCTAATTTATGTTACTTATAAGATTTTTTTATCTTTAACTAATAAGTATCGAGGGTATTTGATATTATTTGCTTTTATATATTTGTGTTTTTTATAAATTACTTTTGATCAGTTTTATAATTTATCTAAAACTGGAACAATAGGACTTTTTCTTAGATATATATTAATTTTTTGTACTATATTTTTTATTATACAAAATAATTATTTAACTAAAAAATTAATACCATTAAGTATGGTAAATATTTTCCCAGCAATGGTAATGCAATTAACGGTTACTTACCAAGTATTAGTTAAAACTTCATTAGAACAAGATGTTATTGGTATTTTTCCAAATGTTAATAATGCCGCAGATTTATATTTATATTTGATCAAAAATAATTTATTTTTCCCTTTTATAAATGAACTTTTAGCAAGCTCTACATTAATAGAATCCTTGAGCGTTATAATGCCAATATTATTTGAGTTAATAGAAAATATAATTATATGTTTAGGCATCTATTATTGGGCAACTTACATTGTATTAGATAAATTATCTAAAGAAGAACAAAAAAACTATGGAGAATGATTGATGGTTAACAGTAATTTATATACTGAGCAATACTTTACAGGCTTTTCTCAAGCTGCAGCATGGAGACGTTATTTTGCAAGATTGTTTGATATGGCATTTTATTCAATTGTGCTAATCTATATACTTTCAATATCAATAGCGGTAATAGATAACACTATTTTAGATAGTATTGCTCAATGGGAACAAAATAATCCTAAAGCAAATATAATTGAAAGACCTTGTATTCAACTATTAACTTGTATAATTGTTATTCCTATTAATTATTTAATATTTGGTCAGACTTTAGGTAAAAAATTACGAGGAATAATTGTTGTAACAAATACGGGTAATAAATTAAGTTACGGAACAGCTTTAGAAAGAGAAGTGCAAGTTTTTTAGGCTTGCTATTTATGATATTCTCTTTTATTTATCAATATTTTGCCTTTAAAAAGAATAATAGTCTTTCATGGGATAGAAATTTAAAATTAAAAGTTTATTATAAAAATTACAGTAATATCAATATTTTCATAAGATATATAATTGCTTTAACAATAATAATTTTCTTAGTTATTTTAAAATATTAAACCTCTAAAATAATAAAAAGGGGTATAATTAGGGGTATTAAAAAAATCTATAAAATTTAAACCTTTATTATATAAGCTTTATAAAGGATAATATGGATGACACCCTGGCCACACTATTATCCAATATAACCTAAGTAAATCCATAAAATTCAGGGGTGTTTTTAGGAGGCATATTGCAAATTAAAGAGATAAGGCAAAGTAGTGGCAAGGTAAACGTCTTATTACTTTTGAAATTTTAAAAAATACTGACAGCTTTATACTGCCTAAAATCCTACTTGCATTAATTCTTCTCTATTCGATTTATATCTGGGCAGAACTGTTTATCCAATGCATTAACTATTTGTGTTGTGCGCCAGGTATTTTAGTTCACCCCTTGCGCCAGATGAGAAGTCCACTTTATACTAACTTTTTTGTATCATATTGTCATCCTCCATTTTAAATTTTGGCGTAAAATTTTTTCGGTAAGAATCACCCTCTAATACTACTCTATACGAATTATTAACTATTCTATCCAAAGCAACGTTAGCCATAACAGGATCAAAAAATATTTCTGCCCATGTTTTAATTTTCCTATTTGTGGTAATGATCAGACTAGCATTTATATGCACGGCCGCTATTAAATCATATAAGTCAGATGATTGTTCTGCTGACAAAGTTTTTAAGCCGAAGTCATCTAAAATCAATAAATCAACTTTTGTGTATCGCTTAAAAATGACATCATAAGTAAAATCGGCTCTAGAGCGATAAAATTCATTGAGTAGTTCGTTGCTCCTTATAAACTTTACCTTTTTATTGCGCTGGCAAGCTAACATTCCAAGAGCTTGAGATAAGTGCGTTTTACCAGTACCTACCAGCCCCATAATGATTACATGGTTCTTTTCTTTGATAAATTTTGCAGTCATTAATTGCATGTCTAATTTTGAGTGAATATCGTTTTAAATCAAACCCTTCAAATGTTTTTGTTTCTTCAAATTTTGCTTGGACAACTCTTCTTTGCAGAGAGCTTTGATCTCTATTATCCACCTCATCTTGGAATAGCATTAAAAGCAGTTCTTCATATGGCATTGCAGCGTCTCTGGTTTGCCTTAGCCTGCTATCCAAACTATCAGATATTCCAGATAACTTAAGTTGTTGTACCAAATTATCGAGTTGCAAGTTAGGCATAATTAGCCTCCATATCAGAGCTATATTTAAGCATTAGCCTTAATATTCTTCACTTTGCCGCCTTCAATATTAGGAATAGAGTACTGATCCAGTTTATTTTTTAAAATATTGGATATAGCCTCATAAGTATAATTATCATAAGACACAGCTCGCAAACATGCAGCTTCTAGTCTGTCATTACCGTATGTCTGCGATAATCTTAAAATACCTTGAACTTTACGTAGTGATATTCTACCGCCTGATGCAAGAATTCTGCTTATTACTTGGTATGTAGAATTACCTATGCCTTTAGCACAACTTAAACATTTCTCAGGATTATTCTCTAAATAATATAAAGCAGATTTTGGGTAATCTTTTTCGTCGGTAATCCATTGACCTTTATTATAATTCCTCGGATGGGTTTTTATGATCTGGTGTTTATAATAGGCTGTAACGGTCTTTAGCCCAATACGAATACTAACCTCTTCCCCGATATATTTTGTTGGCACCGAATAAAAATTACCTTTGACCATAAAATGGTGATCTTTTTGTACTGTGCAGGTAGTCCAAATCGGCATATCAAAAATACCTGACGGTATAGGAAGTAAACATTCCTTTTCTTCCAATAAAAATGTATCAATTGGCTTTGATCCTGTTGTAGTACATATTCTATGTGATATTTCATTTTACACCACTTGATCGCTTCAATATTAGCCTCTATAATATTGCTATATGATTTACCGGCTATAAGTTGTTCTCTAACTATCCTAATAGAGCGCTCCACTTTGCCTTTATGCTCCGGCTTAAAAACTTTAGTTGGATCTATTGTAAAACCATAAAACCTTGATAATTCTGAATAAGTCTCATTTAAAGTATGGTCATAAATATCAGGTTTAATGACCCCGGCTTTTAAATTATCCAATATTACTCTACTGGGTACACCACCAAAAAAGTTGAAAGCATTTACATGGAGCTGAGCCCAACTAACTTGGTCCTGTGAAAAAGCAAACTCTACGTAACGATAACGACTATGGGACAGAGTCATTACAAAAGCATAAAGTTTTCTATTTTTACCATTAACATCCTGAATCTTGCCAATATAACCAAAATCTACCTGAGCTTCTTGACCCGGTTCAGTCTTTATATGAATAGTACTCTTGGGTAGCTTAGGAAAAGCTTTTTGAATATATCGGTTAATACTCCGATTACTTACTTTCACACCTTCTGATAATAGTAAACGCCGAATTTGGGTGTGGGTTATACTTCTTTGTTTTAGCCAGTTCCCTATTGCCTCATTATATTCTGCAAGCATTATCATCGCAGATGCTTTCTGTATAGGTTCGTTCTTATATAATTTTTCTTCAACCTTGATTGCTATCCTGTTTAATTCAGAATCACTAGCTAAAATACTGAGATTTTCTTGTCTTGCTAACTCAATATATTTTCTTATTGTATCCCTCGATAGATCAAATGATCTGGCTATCTGTCTTTGGCTGTTACCTTTGATGTGCTGGTACAGCACTTCTCTAATTGTTGACATACTATATTTCCTCATTCAATTTAATTTAAACTCTAATTTAGTTAACAAATAAATTAACTAAATTAGCATTGTTCTTTTCTTTTGAAAGTGGACTTCTCACCTGGCGCAGGGGTGGACTAGTATGCTTGGCGCAGATTCTTTTTTAGTGGCCTAGTATACCCCCTGGCGCACAACAGTTATCCGAGTTATCTCTATAAAACGGCTATATGTGAAAAATAGATACACTTAAAATGTGTTTCTTAGGTTTCTACTTTATTACGTACAATGAAAGGCATTTGAGTAATCATAAATAATAAGGTAATTGGAAGAGTGCCAAAAACCTTGAAATTCACCCAAGTTTCTTCCGCAAAATTCCGCCAAATTATTTCATTAGTCATTGCCATTACCATAAAGAAGAGCATAAAGCGAATATTAAGCTGGCGCCATTTTGCTTCTTCCTTAAAAGAAATAGCTTTACCGAAAACGATTTTAGTTGCATGCTGCCATTTAAAATTGGTAATCAAAAAAACTAAGGCAAAAACAATATATAATATTGTTGGCTTCATTTTAATAAAAACACTATTGCCACTAAACAATGTCAAGCTAGAAGATATTAGAAGCAAACCAGAAGAAATTATATTGACCATATTTATCTTCTTTTCCGTAACGTAAATAATTATTACCCCAATTACAGAAGCAACGAGCATATATAGTGTTGCAGTAAGAATACCATTATTGTTATACCCAACAAAAAAGGCTGCTATAGGCCCGAATTCAGCAAAAAATCTAAGCATATTTGCTCTTAGTTACAATTGTCCTAATTTTCATCATAATTAATGTAAATATAATACTGGAAAAATAAAAAATAATTTGCATACCATTCGGCTTTGAATCATAACCGATTGTAATATGTAATAACTTACCCAGTATGCTGTTATTGTCAATTAACCATGAAGTATCCCATAACGTCTCTCTATAGATTTCAATAACACCGACAGAGGTTAGTATACCAGCAGCTTCTGAGGCGAGACCGGCGGCAATAAGTATTAGTAATATAGTAGAAATTTTAAATATGTATTTACCTGCTAATTTTATCAGACCTGTATATATAACTACACCAACAATAAAACCGCTAATACTACCGATAACTAACCCTATTACATACTCACTAGCTGATAAAGGAGCAGAAGATGCACCATAGATCAATAAAATAATCTCTGTTCCTTCCCTAAAAATCGTAGTTGCAACAATAGTAACTAGCAGCATTTTGCTAGCATTATTTGTAGTAATTTTTTCTGTTAATTTTCCTAAATTATTTTTAATTTTTTTTATATAACCCTGCATCCACACTACAGTCCAGCTTATTACCGCCGCAGTTAGTAAAATAACACCCGAATCAAATATTTCGTCACCGTAACTACCATAAGCTTTTGTTACAGTTCTTATAAAAAAAGCAAATAGCGAAGCCAGAACGGTACCGGTCATAGCTCCCATGATGACGTAAAGTCTAGAATTTTTTATATGATTTGTTGATGCTAAAATAACCCCTAATAATAAAGCAATTTCAAGACATTCACGAAAGATGATAATTGCTATTTTAAACATCTTTACTTTTTTCTGTTACAATAATCTTACCTTGAGCGCTTTCTTGATGGAAGTCACCGAAGAACTTATATTCTCCAGGAGCTAAAGGGGCTAACACAATCTTAATAGAACTATTACCAAGAACTATCTTTTCTCTTTTTAGGTCAAGACTTTCAAATTCTTCTATTGTAGGGTCGTCGTTATATACAGTAATATTAATCTTTTTATCAGCGGGTATTTCAATAATATCAGGCGTAAATTTATGATCCTTGATACGAAGGTCAACTTTAACTACATCATCCTCAGAAGCAATAGAGATATGTGTAAAAAAAATAGTTAACAGAAAAATTAGGAATAGTCTTTTTTTAACCATAATATGCCAGTAAAAATTAACCATATGATTGCACAAACATAATATTAATATTTATTTCAACTAATAAGTTATTCGCCTTTAATGATACCGTATTTTAAACCACCAAACAACGAAATTTGTAAACTTTGTTAACCAGAAACCTTGCAAACCAGTTATAATCTTTATATTTTATGCTAACTAAAGATATTTATTTTTTAAATAATCAATAAAAATTACAGGATCAATTTGCCTTAAACCGGTTGATTCTTGTAGTAATTCTTTTGAAGCCTTTAAGGATCCATATTGGCGCAAGTTTTTATTTAAATAATGATTTAAACTATCAAATGTACCTTTAAATAATTCAGTATCAATATTAATATTTTGCTTTTTGACGCGATTCATAATCATACTAGAAATTATAGCCCCGTTAGTATAGGAGGGAAAGTAACCAATCATACCCGCAGGCCAATGTATATCTTGTAGACAGCCGTTTGAGTAAGAATCCGGCATAATTCCCAGATATTCTTTCATTTTGCTATTCCATAATTCCGGTAAGTCAACAGCTTTTATTGTTCCGTTTATTATATGCTGTTCAATTTCAAAACGTAGAATAACATGTAACGGGTATGTTACTTCATCTGCTTCTACTCTAATAAAGCTAGGATGCACTCTTGTCATTAACCTATATAGATTTTCCCCTGAATATTCTGGTCCACTAATATTAAACTCATCTTTTAGCAGTTGTGCTAGAAATTCGGTAAACTCTAGGGAAGTACAAGCTTGCATCTCCATAATCAATGATTGACTTTCATGAAAAGCCATCCCTTTGGGTTTTCCTACCGGTTGGTTAATGTATTTTTCAGGTAGATTCTGTTGATACAAACCATGACCGGTTTCATGAATTACTGCAAACAGGCTAGATAAAAAATTATTTTCATCATATCTAGTAGTAATTCTTACATCGAACCGACCTCCTATACAAAAAGGATGCGTGGACTTATCTAACCTGCCTCGATTTAAGTCAAATCCCATCTTTTCTAAAACTTTTAAACCTATAGTTTTTTGCGTCTTTTCATCTATTGGTTTAGTTAATTTTATCACCTTTTCGGAAGACTGTTTTTCAGCTATTTTAGTAATTAATTCAGGTAATTCTTTTTTCAAAACATTGTAAACCTGAGTAATTTCTGATACTTTTCTTTCCGGATCAAAACTATCAACTAAACTGTCATAAATAGGTTTTCCAAGTGTTTCAGATTTAGCAGTAGCTATTTGAGTAGAAGCCTTAAAAACCCTATCCAGATAAGGCACTAAAGTTTTAAAATCATTTTCAGCTCTACACCTCCGCCAAGCAAATTCTGATTCTCCGGCCGCTATCGAGAATTCATATTTCATTTCCGGAGTAATACAAACTTCTTCTTCATAAGATTTTTTGGCAAGTTTTAAATTTGCTTTTTGCCAATCATCTAGAAAATCCTCCTCTGATAACGCAGCTTCTAATAAATTGCCAAATTTTTGACTAGTACTCATTTCATGAATCAACGATTCAAGTGTAGCCATTTCCTGTTGTCTTGTTTTAGCAGATCCAGCTTTTAGCATAGTTGCAGAATCCCAGTGTGCAAGGGATGCAATATTACTTAAATGAGAAATCTGTTCAATTTCTTTTTCTAGTTTTAGGTAATTATTAATTTTATTAGACATAAATATACTAAGAGCATTTAAAGATTTTATAATAAATAACGAATGAAAAAAATTACAGTCTATAATTTTTCCCAGAAGTCCTCAACCATAGATTGTAGTACTTGATTGGTTGTTAATTTATAGTTTTTAGTTACAAACCTGCTATATAATCTTATGGTTTGTTTCTTTTCTTAAGAAAACGCTTTAATCATTATCTAATTCAGTATCTAACCTATAATATGATTCATCAATCATTGATACTTTCTGATCTTTTGATATATGCAATATGGAAACAACATGAAAAAGACCGGCCTTCTCCGTTACAAGTTCATATTGTATGGTAGCTGTAATCCCGTCTGAGCAAATAGTTTGTTTTTGCAATACTGTACCCCACTTACCATACATTTCTTTAAGCTCTAAAAAACGTTTTTCTAATTCTTTATAACCCTTTGCGAAGACCTGACCATCCTCTATACATATTATTCCAGGTACAAAAAGCTCTTTTATTTCTTTAATATGGTCTTTAGAATCAGATTTACCTATATTATCTTGAAATTGAAGGTATTTAGTTGCTAAATTACCAGCTATAACATCCTGCGCAGCTTTAGCCAAATTGTTTAAACTCAGACTAATGATAATGATAGTAAAAAAAGTTATAAATTTTTTTATATAGAACATTTTATTAAATATATTAATTGTTAATCAAAATTATATTATAGCTTGTATAATATGTTTGTGCAAAAATCAATTACAACCCATGTGTTAACAATTTATCAGTAAATATAGTTACAAATTTATCAGGTAAGGAAGCATGGTAGATTGAGTCTGAAACAAAAATTTTATCAATTGGAGAAAGCATGATTTTTTCTTTTGCATTTCCTGATAAAACCGGATGGGTAATATACGCTTCGATAGTTAAGGCCTGATGCTCTTTTAAAGATTCTGCTGCTTTACACATAGAGTATTTCCACTATCTACTATATCATCGATTATAATACATTTTTTGTTTTTGACATTTCCAATTATTTTAGTCATAAAACATTGATTATTAGCATCACGGGATTTATTAATAACTATTAGATCTTTACCAAAAAGCGAGCAAAAGTTACGAGCTCTGGTAATACCGCCTATATCAGGAGAAACCACAACTATCTCTGGACTGTCTTCATAAAAAGGAAAAAATATACTTGCTGGATCAAAGTTAAAAATTGGGATGTTAAATACTCCTTCTAATTGTTTAGAATGAAGGTCAAGAGTTATAATTTTTGTTACTCCTGCGCTTTCCAATAGTTTAATTACCAAACTAGCAGATATAGGACCATGTTGATAGGTAGCGCGATCTTGCCTGCTATACCCGAAATAAGGAATTATGCCAATTATGTTTCTTACCCCAGCTCTTTTAGCGGTATCTATTACTCTGGCCTTTAAATATTGAACATTATATAGTAGCATAAGCTATTTTTTTCTTTTTAAAATAATTTTGAATTTTTATACCATTAAACTGAATTTGTGTTAAATAGGACCGTACATTAATTGTTAAATCTTTTACTGATTTTAGTACTCGAAAATTATTGGAGTTAGCTTTGACATCTTGGTTTACAAGTTCTTGTGGATTCATATCAGGACAATATGATGGTAAATAAAACAATTCTAGCTTGTCCTTATGTCTTTCTACATAAGCTTTTACCTTTTTACTGTGATGCACTCTATGATTATCTAATATCAAAAATATTTTCTGCTTAATTTGTCTGATCAGTCTACCTAAAAATTCAATACACTTTTTGCTGGTAAAATTATCTTCAAATACCATCCAGTTCATAAACCCTTGCGGACTAATAGCAGCTAGCATATTACATTTAAATCTTGAGCCACTTCTCTTGATTGCTGGGGTCTTGCCTTTAAGACCATATGTTTTACCTCGATTATCTGTTGATTGTATCCCCATTTCATCTCCCCAATAAATTCTAGCACTTTCTTTCATTGCACGAGACTTGATTTCTGGATATGTGACTGTTAACCATTCTTTTATCTTCTCTGGATTACGTTGATAGGCTGATTTAATTGGTTTTTGAGACGTAAAACCCAATCTATTCATAATTTTTCTTATAGAACGCCTGTTATACTGATAAAGGTAATTGGATTCTATATATTCTTGTACCACTTTACTATTCCATAACGTATAATCCATTCCCAATTCATCAGGTGTATGTGATAAAATTTTAGATTTTAATTCCTCTTCTTGATTTTTACTGATTTTAGATCCTGTTCCTACCTTTACTCCTCGCTTCTTATAGCGAAAGCTTTCTTCCTTAGAAATTTTGTACTCTTTAAGATATTTCCATATAGAACTCCTAGAAAACCCAAAGGTAATAGATGCTTGTTTCTTGCTTATTCCATGTATAACTATTGCTTCCACTGCTTTCTTTCTTAATATCTTGAGATCGCTTGGTGATAATTTTTTATTAGACATTTTGTTATTACTCTTGATACAATATCATTATATCATTTCTCTAATGTTAGTTCAATATTTAAAGGCCGGAGTAATATTAAAAGTAATAGCTCCATAAGGTGGTCGTTAACAGGAGAAGAGGTAGATTGTAGTATAATTACGTCTTTTTCAATCTTATCTTGAAGTTCTACTCTTAATTCACCGTCGCTAAAATTTCTGATTTCTGTATTAAGTAATCTATAACCGGTGCTTTCAGCGATTCTCTTAGCGAGCAGTTTATTACTTGATCCTGAAATAATTTGCATAATCTTAACCTTTTCCGCATAACATCCAAGTAATTTTACCATCATTTACTTTTTTAATCACTGTAAATCCTATCTTTGTATACACCCTAATTGCACCAGTATAAGCAGTATCCGGACCAACAAATACACACTCAAAAGTCAGAAAAACGTGTTGATTCAAAAAATAGCTTAATGCTTTAGTTCCAATACCTTTACCGGTAAATTCCACTTCGCCAATATACCAATCAACTCCAGCACAAGAGGGAGGTAATTCCGAAATATCATAGCTTGGTTCACGGGGGAAGTCATGTACGTTATAATATTGGATATAACCGATTGGCATTTCCTCAAAAAAAATAACAAAAGCCCTCATAAGCTTTTTGATTATTTTTTCCTCGAGCTTAAGTTTTTTATATCCCTTAATATAATGACCATACTTCTCCTTAATCAATTTCATCGTCCATCGGACGTCCTGATCCCACCATACTTTTACATGGGGAGTCTCTAACCATTTTAGCAACAAATCCAGATGCGATTTAGTTAATGGCTTGAAGATAATCTTACTCATCTTGCCAGAGATAAAATATGGTGAGTAAAATAATTATTAAAATGTGATTGTTACAGTGACACTGTATCAGAGTAATTACCAATCAAAGCAGACTGGTTTGCTGGTATTCTTCTGTAAACTGTCATGACTTGTGCAACTCCGGTACCGGTTGCTGAAACCCAAGTACCTGAAGTGTTGCCCCAATTAGTAGTCCTAGTGGAATCAGAATATAAAAAATAATTTAAACTGTTCGAAGATGGACTGCTCATCCTGCGAGTAGTAGTGGTAGCTCCTGCAAAAGTACCAGCATTAAGACCCACAGTATAAGTAGTACCATTTGTAGATGTTGCAGTTATTGTTGAAGTTGCATCTAACTGGGCTAATGTATAATTACCAAAAGCTAAAGTAGTAGCAGTAACACTGCACGATGAAGCAACAGTAGCACTTACTTGCACAGACCCTGTTGAGGTTGCCCTTAAAGATATATTTAGGGATGATATTCCACTAACTAGAAAAAAACATAGAGTAAAACAATATTTATTAAAAAATTTTTTTATACACGCCATAACACCCCACAACTTATTAAAGGTAAAAACAAACTATAAACCCTTAATCACTTCATCTGATGTTAAGCCTAATACTATTATAAATAACGTTCAATAGAGTCTGTCATATAGTTTGTGTAAGTTGCAAAAGGATATAGTAGAAGATACTATTATTCTGGCCTTTAAATATTGAACATTATATAGTAGCATAAGCTATTTCTTTCTTTTTAAAATAATTTTGAATTTTTATACCATTAAACTGAATTTGTGTTAAATAGGACCGTACATTAATTGTTAAATCTTTTACTGATTTTAGTACTCGAAAATTATTAGAGTTAGCTTTGACATCTTGGTTTACAAGTTCTTGTGGATTCATATCAGGACAATATGATGGTAAATAAAACAATTCTAGCTTGTCCTTATGTCTTTCTACATAAGCTTTTACCTTTTTACTGTGATGCACTCTATGATTATCTAATATCAAAAATATTTTCTGCTTAATTTGTCTGATCAGTCTACCTAAAATTCAATACACTTTTTGCTGGTAAAATTATCTTCAAATAGCATCCAGTTCATAAATCCTTGCGGACTAATAGCAGCTAGCATATTACATTTAAATCTTGAGCCACTTCTCTTGATTGCTGGGGTCTTGCCTTTAAGACCCATATGTTTTACCTCGATTATCTGTTGATTGTATCCCCATTTCATCTCCCCAATAAATTCTAGCACTTTCTTTCATTGCACGAGACTTGATTTCTGGATATGTGACTGTTAACCATTCTTTTATCTTCTCTGGATTACGTTGATAGGCTGATTTAATTGGTTTTTGAGACGTAAAACCCAATCTATTCATAATTTTTCTTATAGAACGCCTGTTATACTGATAAAGGTAATTGGATTCTATATATTCTTGTACCACTTTACTATTCCATAACGTATAATCCATTCCCAATTCATCAGGTGTATGTGATAAAATTTTAGATTTTAATTCCTCTTCTTGATTTTTACTGATTTTAGATCCTGTTCCTACCTTTACTCCTCGCTTCTTATAGCGAAAGCTTTCTTCCTTATAAATTTTGTACTCTTTAAGATATTTCCATATAGAACTCCTAGAAAACCCAAAGGTAATAGATGCTTATTTCTTGCTTATTCCATGTATAACTATTGCTTCCACTGTTTTCTTTCTTAATATCTTGAGATCGCTTGGTGATAATTTTTTATTAGACATTTTGTTATTACTCTTGATACAATATCATCATATCATTTCTCTAATGTTAGTTCAATATTTAAAGGCCGGAGTAATATAAAAAAGCAACTTAAATACAGAGGAAAAAATGGCTAAAAAATTAGCAGAAAAAGAAGTAGATATAAATACTAAATTAGTCGAAGAATTACTATCAAAAGCAGATCCATCTGAATTATTTGGTCGCGGGTGGATTATTTAATAAACTTAAAAAGCAAATAGTAGAGAGAATTCTTGAAAGTGAATTAGAACACGATCTAGGTTATTCTAAACATAGTAAGATAATCAAGAGCGATAATAATCGTCGCAACGGCAGTTATGAAAAAACGATTATAGATGACGACGGTCATCAGATTACCGTAGATGTTTCAAGGGACAGGGAAGGAGAATTTGAACCTCAATTGATTCCTGAAGGAGTTAGGAGATTTAGTGGTTTTGATGATAAAGTGATTTCACTATATGCAAGAGGGATGACTGTCAGTGAGATACAGGGCCATTTAGAGGAGATATACCAGACCAATATTTCCAAGGACCTTATATCAACTGTCACTGACGGAGTAATAGAAGAAGTTACTACATGGCAAAACAGGTTCCTAGACGATGTATATCCAACATTATATTTGGATTGCATTACACGTTAAAGCAAGGGATAATCATACAGTAATTAACAAAGCGGTATATCTTGCAATAGGTGTTAACATGGAAGGAAAAAAGGAATTACTGGGGATCTGGGTCGGTAAAAATGAAGGTTCCAAGTTTTGGATGCAGGTTGTAACTGAGCTAAAGAACAGAGGGATAAAACAGATATATGTAGCATGCGTTGATGGATTAAAAGGCTTTCCTGAAGCCATAAATAGCATTTATCCTAATACGATTGTACAACTCTGTATAGTACATATGGCGAGGAATTCTGTAAAATATGTTTCTTATAAGGATTTAAAAGCGGTCACAGCGGATCTTAAAAGGATTTACACTGCAAACAGCGAAGAAATAGGATATCTGGAGCTAAAATCGTTTGCTGCTAAATGGGATAATAAATATCCTGTGATCTCTGATATTTGGCAAAGGAATTGGAGCGGGATTATTCCTCTTTTTGCTTTTCCTGATGAGATTAGGCGGGTAATTTATACTACCAATGCGATAGAATCGATAAATCGTCAAATCAGAAAAATCATCAACAATAAAGGGGTTTTTCCAGATGATAAGTCTATTTTAAAAATCGTATTTTTGGCTCTAAAAAATGCTGCCAAAAAATGGACCATGCCGATTAAAAATTGGTCTTTGGCATTGAATCAATTTGAAATTTTATGCGGGGATTTTAGGCATGATTTACTGGAATTAAAAAATACAACAACTTACACAAAATAAATGATTGACTCCGGATAAAATAATTCCATATAAACTATTGATATTTAAAATATACTCAAAAACACTACCGGCTATTTTTAATTGCACTGCTATTAATCCACTAACAAATATAAATCCTGATATACTAGTAACAATTCTAACTTTTTGTCCATATATATCCTTCATTGCCTCCGCAATTGAAAGCTTGCCTAAAAACTCCCCCATACGAAGGAATAAAAAAATAGCCTACTATAAAAAAACAAACAACCTCAAATAAAACAGGGATAAAATAATATAATCCTGTTTTATAGGTTTCTTATCAGTATATTACCAAAAAATGAGCCAGAAACTCAGGTAGCAACAAGCGTTGAAACTAATACAGCAGTAGAAAAGTTTCTATCACCTAGGGCATATTGAGTTATTGAAATGATACCTTTACTTGATTTTAAACCAAGAATTACATTAATAATTAAAAAGAAAAAAATATTATATGATCGATACTGATAACCATAAAACAAACGTAGAGTAGGTCTCTGATTTGAAGTAATCTCCTCAGCGACCCCTCGTCAAACCGTGCGAGTCAATCAATTTATTTTGTGTAAGTTGTTGTATTTTTTAATTCCAGTAAATCATGCCTAAAATCCCTGCATAAAATTTCAAATTGATTCAATGCCAAAGACCAATTTTTAATCGGCATGGTCCATTTTTTGGCAGCATTTTTTAGAGCCAAAAATACGATTTTTAAAATAGACTTATCATCTGGAAAAACCCCTTTATTGTTGATGATTTTTCTGATTTGACGATTTATCGATTCTATCGCATTGGTAGTATAAATTACCCGCCTAATCTCATCAGGAAAAGCAAAAAGAGGAATAATCCCGCTCCAATTCCTTTGGCAAATATCAGAGATCACAGGATATTTATTATCCCATTTAGCAGCAAACGATTTTAGCTCCAGATATCCTATTTCTTCGCTGTTTGCAGTGTAAATCCTTTTAAGATCCGCTGTGACCGCTTTTAAATCCTTATAAGAAACATATTTTACAGAATTCCTCGCCATATGTACTATACAGAGTTGTACAATCGTATTAGGATAAATGCTATTTATGGTTTCAGGAAAGCCTTTTAATCCATCAACGCATGCTACATATATCTGTTTTATCCCTCTGTTCTTTAGCTCAGTTACAACCTGCATCCAAAACTTGGAACCTTCATTTTTACCGACCCAGATCCCCAGTAATTCCTGTTTCCCTTCCATGTTAACACCTATTGCAAGATATACCGCTTTGTTAATTACTGTATGATTATCCCTTGCTTTAACGTGTATGCAATCCAAATATAATATTGGATATACATCGTCTAGGGACCTGTTTTGCCATGTAGTAACTTCTTCTATTACTCCGTCAGTGACAGTTGATATAAGGTCCTTGGAAATATTGGTCTGGTATATCTCCTCTAAATGGCCCTGTATCTCACTGACAGTCATCCCTCTTGTATATAGTGAAATCACTTTATCATCAAAACCACTAAATCTCCTAACTCCTTCAGGAATCAATTGAGGTTCAAATTCTCCTTCCCTGTCCCTTGAAACATCTACGGTAATCTGATGACCGTCGTCATCTATATAATCGTTTTTTCATAACTGCCGTTGCGACGATTATTATCGCTCTTGATTATCTTACTATGTTTAGAATAACCTAGATCGTGTTCTAATTCACTTTCAAGAATTCTCTCTACTATTTGCTTTTTAAGTTTATTAAATAACCAACCCGCGACCAAATAATTCAGATGGATCTGCTTTTGATAGTAATTCTTCGACTCATTTAGTATTTATATCTACTTCTTTTTCTGCTAATTTTTTAGCCATTTTTTCCTCTGTATTTAAGTTGCTTTTTTATAGTATTTTCTACTATATCCTTTTGCAACTTACACAAACTATATGACAGACTTGAGCAGCTACTAAAAAACGTTCCACTAGTATCATATAAGTTAATGTCTTAAATGGACGGGGGAGATAACAAAGCCCCTAAAACCCGTTTCTTAACCCATCTGGAAGAGCAATTATCAGCTAACGAAGCATCAACAGCTTTAAAAGCAATAATAGTGGTTGGTAGATATGCTGAACTATTTTCCTATGATGATAATAAGCAATTATTCAGCCTGGATAATCCGACTTAATTTGCCATTATAAATGCTTGAAGTTTTAATTAATTACTGGTATAAGACTCGTATCTTTCTTATTTATCGGCGCCCTTAGCTCAGCTGGATAGAGCAACGGATTTCTAATCCGTGGGTCAGAGGTTCGAATCCTTTAGGGCGCGCCATTCTTCATTTTTAGGTAATTTTACAAACATATCAAACGGTGGACACAAGACGTACTCTAGCTTACAGCCGTTTAATTTTACTGTCGATAAGACTAAATTTATTAATCTTCTTTTTTTCTCATTTGTCGACAGAAGAAAAACTTTATGAGCATTTGCAGCTATTTGAAGTACATCAATCATTCTTTCATTAAAATTATCATCTGCATTATTATTGACTTCCAATTCCCTGATGATCTTGTCACGGGTAATAATTAATTGTCCCCTTTTCTCATCATATTCGACTTCATTAAGCTTATCCTCCAAATAAAAGTCCATTAATTTGTCAAGTTTGCTTTTTACGTTGTTTAGCTCCTTATTCAGCTCTAATATACGAGTCTTATAATAATCTCTTTCGTTTACCGCCGAGCTTTTTACATATCCTATAACCTTTTCCAGCATCTCAGGCTCTAGGTACATCGACTTAAAAATCTGCTCAACTTCTTTCAATAATATTTCTTCGTTCACAAATACCTTCTTATTTTGGTTTTCAGGACTCCATGCACCAAGGTAAGTTATCTCATAATCTGAACCGTCGGCACGCTCTTCCTTTTCTTGGTTTCTGATGATACTAACCTGCCTGTAACTGCACAAGTTATTACACCCCTAAATATATAGTCTTTTTCTCCCCATTTAAATGGTTTTTTATTCCAACCTTTAAGCACTGCCGTACAATCTCTCATCAAAAAGATCTTTTGAGATTATCGGTTGATAAATATGCGGATACAATTTTTTACCTTTTCGGTAATGCATTACTCCATAATAAAATGGATTAGTCAGTATTGAATGGATATGAGAACGGCATAAATAACCCTGATTGCCTCTTGAATTAGTCAGTCCCCATTCTCTGGTCTTTGCCAGCATCTGTGGTATAGTGTAAGCACCTGTAGCATATTCTTCAAAAAGCCTTTTGATAAAAGGCGCCATTTCCTGATCTATAATTATCGTACCTTGCCTTCTACCGCCCTTAACATGCAAATAACCGACTGGAGCAATACTAACCCATTCTCCGCCAAGCAGTTTCTGCTCTATACTACGATTTACATTATCTCTTAAACTATCAACAAAAGATTGTTGCCATTACTACATTCATATTCCAAATTAGTTTTTTATTCGAAGTGGAATATTTATGAATTACACAGTTTTCCATATGAAAGTGTAGTTCTATTTTTTCTTTTTCAACTAGATCATTAAGTAATGCCGATTCTTTAAAACCTCTTTGTAAGCGATCAACTTTATCGGTAATTACTGCTATTATTTCTTTATGATCTTTAGTGTACCTAATGGCTTCCATGAATTGCGTGCGGTTTCCAACGGTAGAAGACTCCACCAACTCAAAAACCTTGATCAATTCAAGACCTCTACGAGCACAATATTCCTGTATACGACGTTTTTGAGCAGCAATTGAATAGCCTTCCTCCTGTTCCTTTGAAGATACTCTGGAAATCGCTATTGCTTTGGTAACCTTCTTTCTTTCAGGCATAATTTACCTCTATAATTCTTTATTGTTAAGTTTATATTTTTATAATCCACTAAAGATTCAGAAACGTTTCATCCGATTCCTTGGTCATATGATCAATAACTCGCATAGAATTAAATAATTCTTTACAATGATTCCAGCAAGGCCTGATTAATTATCGAAAACTTCCTTGAAGTTTTATTTAAAACGATGAAATATTGTAACAGAATTGGGAGCATATATGATTTTACTTCCCTTTTGATTAGACTAAAAACTTTCAGCTTAAATCCCCCTGCAAACCTATTTATATAGTTTTAGAATCTGTTCTGCAAATATATTAGGTTAGTTTGCCGTCAGAACTGCTATTTAATGGCCTTTAACTATTCTTCCATATTCCTGACATAATAAATCAGGAGGAATAACCCTATCCCAACTATTTTGGTGATACGATACGAAAGGTTACAAAGTACCCTGTCTATACTTTTCGATGATATTTTGGGCATGATATTCAGATAATCTCTAAATATGGTGGTATTTTCTTGAATTATACTATTTCTAATTTCCCTCTTACTGCTCAGATTATTATATTGTATTTAAAATATCGATGGTTGAATAGGTTCACAAATCCAGTATTCTATTTTATTAAGAATAATTATTTTATCCTCTTCTGTTACCTCTCTATTTACAGCATAGCTTTATACAGGATAGTTGCCTTCCTTCACTTTTTTGATTAACGAACATTAGAAATACTCTCGACTGCTTACCATAACCTGTATATTTTGTGTATATTTTCCTTAGCCTCTTTCTTAAAACTTTTTATGACCAAAGAATACTATCTACTCATGTGGTTATTAAATTTCTACTAATGTCGATCAGTATATAATAATCTCGCATATATTACATGCTTATCCATCAGAAAGACTGAATTTTTCAACTTTTAATTTTTCAATACTACTCTTATATCCGCACTTCTTCTTTAGTTATTCTTAACTGCTTTAATTTATCCATAATATTATTTCTACTACTATTTGATGATAACTACCTTGTGGAAATAAATTGAACATATTCCTAGTACTTACCTACTTAGACGGTATTTTTTTTGTATGTGGTTATGCCAAAAATGAACACCTTATTTTAATAAGCTTATCTTCTAGCTCTTGATTTCTATTATAAGTATAAATTATAAAACCCTACCTGCCAATTAGCACTGCCATCTCAACTACCGGAACATCACAGATTGCGGAATATGAATTATTCTGAATAAAATAGCACTCAGAGGTTTAAGTGTTTCCCTATTTACCCTGCTCTCTCTAGCCTTGATAAATCCAGCAGTTTTACATTCTTAAATTATATGTTCTTCTTGTAGGCAGGATTTTTCCCTTATTTTACAGATAATTTTTTATAGCTGTTAAGTCTTTTAACATCTCTTGCGAATTGGGTAACCTATCTTTATATTCGCCGTTGCTTCAAAAAATAACACGGTCATATAGACAAACTCCCTCGGTACTACCACAAATTCATTATCGGTTTTCAATTTTAACCACATTGATAAACTATGGGTAGAAATATCACCAGCCATACCCCAGAGAAGCTTGGATACTTCTTCCCGTGAAATAAAACGATCTCTTGTAATCATTTCATACCCCCGCCCTTCTTGTTATAGAAAAGTAAAAGCGTAAACTTTTATCCTACAAATAACTATTATGTGTTGCCTCCTCTATTGCCTGTTCCAGAGCTATCGGATCGTATTTAGAAATATCCCAGTTGATGTTTAGTTCTTCAGCTTTCTCTAGTAAAAATTCGTAATGGTCACTGTCGGTCATTAGCTTGTAATAATTATCTCCATAAGTTTGATACGGAATATTATACAGCATAACTCGCTCCAGCTGTTCCTCTATAAATGCCTCTCTTGCCTTTATCCCAATTCCTACAAAAGTCTCCTTGGTACGCTCAGATAGATTTACAGGTTCAGCTTTATTTTCACTAAACTTAGGAATTTCTGTAATATTGTCAGGTAATTTTATGTTATTGCGTTCATTAAATATTTTGATAGCTTCCCTGGCTGCTTCTAAATTAGAAAGCATCTGAATTGCTTCTCTTGGTGCAAGTAAATTTTTTGTTAAAGCTTTTTTTGCTTTTATAATACTATTTTCCCTTAAGGTTGACGAATTGTTTGGTATGGAATTAATTTTAGTACGATTTTTGCCTGAAAGAATATATCTTTACTTAAGACGGAATTGTGGCTACACTGCATATAATTCTCCTATTAAAGGTTGAGTTAATGATCTATTGAGAGTATTCAGGTTTTCGAAGATTTAAATATTCTCAGTCACAAGACACAAAAACGTTTGAAGCTCCAACTTCAGACGTTTTTTTATGCCTTGCTTATAAATTATAAGATATGGAATGATATTATCAATAATATTTCGGGTAATTTACGGAAATTTTTAAAATATTATGTATTAAATTTGTTAATCCTGTTACCATAATAACACATACCTGGTAATAACCTTTTAGATAACTGTACTATAACAAATAATATTACTACTAATGAAATATTGGTTTTATTTTAACCCTCAAAACTCATAATTATCTCCTAATTCTCTTTTTAGCAACAAGTGAAAATTAAAAGATTTTATGCCTTAACTTTCGTTTTTATTCTTATGGAAATTCAATACCCTTGTTAGCTCTTCCTGATTGAGAGTATAAGAGTTAGGTTCCCTATTATTTACAATTATCACCCCTCGTTTCTTTAAAGAACCAAGTGAAGTATATGTAGTTGTTTGTGATAACCCGGTTTTACTCATTAAGTATTAGCACTTGCAACAGATACAAAATCTATTGAAATACTTATTAACTCGTTTATTAAAAGCTTTTCAGATCTTGAATATAAATCACTGTTTAATACAGCTTGTTTTAATTCGTTTTTGTCCATGATTTATTAATTGGTTTTATTTTCATTATTTCCTAATTCCCGAAATATTCAAGAAAAATATTTGACAAAACTCATGATTAGTATTGTAGCTATAAAGGGCTTATTTTTCTCCCTATAACCTTTTTTATCTGGAAAAAAGAAAGAATGTAAAGAATGAACGTTCAATCCAGAAAGATTTGTAAAGATCTTATAGGAGTTTTATAAAACTTTTCGAAACACTGGAATTATTTAGTAACAAGCCAATCGTTAATTGGAGCACAGAAAAATAACAGCTATCAACAGACGAGTTGATTATTGGAACACTAGTGTATCTTCTATTCATCAAGCAGTTTAGAGTCTGTCATATAGTTTGTGTAAGTTGCAAAAGGATATAGTAGAAGATACTATAAAAAAGCAACTTAAATACAGAGGAAAAATGGCTAAAAAATTAGCAGAAAAGAAGTAGATATAAATACTAAATTAGTCGAAGAATTACTATCAAAAGCAGATCCATCTGAATTATTTGGTCGCGGGTGGATTATTTAATAAACTTAAAAAGCAAATAGTAGAGAGAATTCTTGAAAGTGAATTAGAACACGATCTAGGTTATTCTAAACATAGTAAGATAATCAAGAGCGATAATAATCGTCGCAACGGCAGTTATGAAAAAACGATTATAGATGACGACGGTCATCAGATTACCGTAGATGTTTCAAGGGGACAGAGAAGGAGAATTTGAACCTCAATTGATTCCTGAAGGAGTTAGGAGATTTAGTGGTTTTGATGATAAAGTGATTTCACTATATGCAAGAGGGATGACTGTCAGTGAGATACAGGGCCATTTAGAGGAGATATACCAGACCAATATTTCCAAGGACCTTATATCAACTGTCACTGACGGAGTAATAGAAGAAGTTATTACATGGCAAAACAGGTTCCTAGACGATGTATATCCAACATTATATTTGGATTGCATACACGTTAAAGCAAGGGATAATCATACAGTAATTAACAAAGCGGTATATCTTGCAATAGGTGTTAACATGGAAGGAAAAAAGGAATTACTGGGGATCTGGGTCGGTAAAAATGAAGGTTCCAAGTTTTGGATGCAGGTTGTAACTGAGCTAAAGAACAGAGGGATAAAACAGATATATGTAGCATGCGTTGATGGATTAAAAGGCTTTCCTGAAGCCATAAATAGCATTTATCCTAATACGATTGTACAACTCTGTATAGTACATATGGCGAGGAATTCTGTAAAATATGTTTCTTATAAGGATTTAAAAGCGGTCACAGCGGATCTTAAAAGGATTTACACTGCAAACAGCGAAGAAATAGGATATCTGGAGCTAAAATCGTTTGCTGCTAAATGGGATAATAAATATCCTGTGATCTCTGATATTTGGCAAAGGAATTGGAGCGGGATTATTCCTCTTTTTGCTTTTCCTGATGAGATTAGGCGGGTAATTTATACTACCAATGCGATAGAATCGATAAATCGTCAAATCAGAAAAATCATCAACAATAAAGGGGTTTTTCCAGATGATAAGTCTATTTTAAAAATCGTATTTTTGGCTCTAAAAAATGCTGCCAAAAAATGGACCATGCCGATTAAAAATTGGTCTTTGGCATTGAATCAATTTGAAATTTTATGCGGGGATTTTAGGCATGATTTACTGGAATTAAAAAATACAACAACTTACACAAAATATTACTCTGGCCTTTAAATATTGCACATTATATAGTAGCATAAGCTATTTCTTTCTTTTTTAAATAATTTTGAATTTTTATATCATTAAACTGAATTTGTGTTAAATAGGACCGTACATTAATTGTTAAATCTTTTACTGATTTTAGTACTCGAAAATTATTGGAGTTAGCTTTGACATCTTGGTTTACAAGTTCTTGTGGATTCATATCAGGACAATATGATGGTAAATAAAACAATTCTAGCTTGTCCTTATGTCTTTCTACATAAGCTTTTACCTTTTTACTGTGATACACTCTATGATTATCTAATATCAAAAATATTTTCTGCTTAATTTGTCTGATCAGTCTACCTAAAAATTCAATACACTTTTTGCTGGTAAAATTATTTTCAAATACCATCCAGTTCATAAACCCTTGCGGACTAATAGCAGCTAGCATATTACATTTAAATCTTGAGCCACTTCTCTTGATTGCTGGGGTCTTGCCTTTAAGACCATATGTTTTACCTCGATTATCTGTTGATTGTATCCCCATTTCATCTCTCCAATAAATTCTAGCACTTTCTTTCATTGCACGAGACTTGATTTCTGGATATGTGACTGTTAACCATTCTTTTATCTTCTCTGGATTACGTTGATAGGCTGATTTAATTGGTTTTTGAGACGTAAAACCCAATCTATTCATAATTTTTCTTATAGAACGCCTGTTATACTGATAAAGGTAATTAGATTCTATATATTCTTGTACCACTTTACTATTCCATAACGTATAATCCATTCCCAATTCATCAGGTGTATGTGATAAAATTTTAGATTTTAATTCCTCTTCTTGATTTTTACTGATTTTAGATCCTGTTCCTACCTTTACTCCTCGCTTCTTATAGCGAAAGCTTTCTTCCTTATAAATTTTGTACTCTTTAAGATATTTCCATATAGAACTCCTAGAAAACCCAAAGGTAATAGATGCTTGTTTCTTGCTTATTCCATGTATAACTATTGCTTCCACTGCTTTCTTTCTTAATATCTTGAGATCGCTTGGTGATAATTTTTTATTAGACATTTTGTTATTACTCTTGATACAATATCATTATATCATTTCTCTAATGTTAGTTCAATATTGAAAGGCTGGAGTAATAAATGATTGACTCCGAGTTGATAATACAGCTTTATTTCATTTTATTGCCCCGACTCTTGGGCAAACCTATTGGGATGCTAATATCCTTAATTAATACTTTCACTATTATTATTTATAATCAATTTTGAAACATGCAGCGAGTTTATTTATTATTTAAGCTTATATTATTATATTTAATCAGTCCTGGTTTATATTATTCATCTAAATATAAGTTGTCAGAAGATATGGGAATGTTGCTGCGTATGACTATTAATATCACTTATTATACTGCTATTATTGCAATTATCTTCATAATAAAATATAAGCAATAAATATCAAAAAAACTTACCATTTAAAATTTGCAACATAAAATAATATTTATTTTATTTACTAGGGTTTTGCTTCTAGTATTCTTATCATAAATTTACATATAATAAGGTTATTATAGTGTCTGAAAATATCTTCTGTAAAAATCTGGGACCATTTAAATTAGGCAAAATTGCTTCTATTATTGGTGCAAATATTGCGCATGATCAAAATGATATCTTGATACACAATATAAAATCTTTAAAAGATTCAAGAAATGGGGATTTAACATTTCTAAGCAATAAAAAATATGTAGCTGATCTTAAATGGTGTCAAGCAGCTGTATGTCTTGTACCTCTAAATTTTGAATTAGAATCTAAAATTACGCCTCTTCTGCTTCATGTACCAAACCCTTATTATGCTTATGCTTTGTTAGTTGATTTATTTTATACCCCAGCAAAAAAATTGAAAGAATGGGTAGCGCCTTCTGCATTTATAGCTAAATCTGCTAAAATTGGTAAAAATTGCTATATAGCTCATAATGTTGTAATAGAGGAAAATGTTGAGATAGGAAATGATTGTGTAATTGAATCAGGCAGTGTTATTGATTACGGTGTCCAAATTGGTCACCGAGCTAGAATTGGTTCCAATGTATCTATTTCTTATGCCTTAATAGGTGATGATGTAGTTATCCTGCCTGGAGCTAGAATCGGTCAGGACGGTTTCGGTTTTGCTACTCACCAAGGGGTACATAAAAAAATATATCATACGGGGGTGGTGATAATAGGTAATAATGTTGAGATTGGTGCCAATACAACTATTGATCGAGGTTCGATGAATAATACAATAATTGAGGATTTATGCAGAGTAGATAATTTAGTGCAGATAGGTCATAACGTTCACATTAAAAAAGGTGCAATTTTAGTAGCGCAAGTAGGTGTTGCCGGTAGTAGTGTGATAGGTTCTTATTGTGCACTTGGGGGGCAAGTAGGTGTTGCAGGACATATTACCATTACTGATAATGTACAAATTGCTGGCCAAGGTGGGGTAATTCAGGATATAAAGGAATCAGGGATTATGGGAGGAACCCCTGCTGTTCCGATAAAGGACTGGCATAGGCAGACCATAATTTTAAAAAAATTAATTAATGAAAAAAAGAAATGAATACGCAAGAAGATACATCAATGGATATCAATCAAATAATGTCGATAATACCTCACAGGTATCCTTTTTTACTGGTAGATAGAATAAAAGAAATAATTTTAGGAGAATCTATAATTGGTATTAAAAATGTAACTTTTAATGAACCTCAATTTACCGGTCATTTCCCGAGTAGGCCGATAATGCCAGGAGTCTTAATTATTGAAGCAATGGCTCAATTATCAGCGGTATTAGTTGCTAAATCAATGGAGAGTACTGAAGATAGAGAAGTATTTTTTATGTCCATTGAGGAATCAAAATTTAGGAAAATAGTAGAACCGGGGGATTGTCTAGTTATGTATTCTAGCATAGTTCAAAACCGCGGCTCTGTGTGGAAATTCAAGGCACGGTCAGAAGTTGACAGTAAAATCGCGTCAGAAGCAGTTTTTACTGCAATGGTAAGAGATAAAAATAAAGGATAAACGAGATGATTCACAAAAGCGCCATAGTTAGTAAAAAGGCTAAAATTGGAAACAACGTAAAAATAGGGCCGTTTTCAATTATTGGTGATAAGGCTGTTATTGGTGATAACGTAGAGATAAAATCACATGTAGTTATTGAAGGGAGAGTTACAATAGGTGAAGGAACAATTATTTATCCATTTGCTTCCTTATGTTATCCGCAGACTTTGAAATATCATGGTGAGGATTCAGAAATTATTATTGGTAAAAACAATACAATTCGGGAATATGTAACGATTCAGCATGGAACGGAGGATGGTTCAATGCTTACTACTATTGGTGATAATTGCCTATTCATGGTAGGGGTACATATTGCCCATAATTGTACTGTAGGCAATAATGTAATTTTTGCTAATTATGTTAGCCTTGCTGGTCATGTTAATGTAGGTGATTTTGCAATTATTGGAGGTCTATCGGCTGTACAACAGTTTGTTAGAGTAGGTCCTCACACAATGATAGGGGGGGTATCTGCGGTAGTTAGAGATCTTGTTCCTTATGGTCTTGCAACAAGTGATAGAGCTCATCTTGAAGGTCTTAATTTGGTTGGTATGAATAGGCGTGGTTTTGATAAGCAGCAATCGTTGGAAGCTAGTAAAGTGGTAAGAGAGATATTTGATGAAAATTCAGAAAATGTTTTTACCAGGCGTATTGAACTTGCTAGGAAAAATTACCCTGATAATAAAATTGTCCAAGAAATAACAGAATTCCTTCTTGCCGATAAAAACAGGAGTTTTTGTGGTTTTAAATAAAGAAAATAATGGTTTAACCATTAATAACTTAGGTATTATTGCAGGAAGTGGCCTGTTGCCCTCTGAGATTGCAGATTTGTACCTAAAACAAGGAGGGAATGTTTATATTGCTGCTCTGGAAGGAGAAACTGATATTTTACACATTACTAAATACCAATATAAGCAGTTCCCGATAGGATCGGTTGGGGCGCTTCTTGAGTATTTTAGAGAAAATAATGTGAAAGAAATTATTATCATCGGCGGTATAACAAGGCCTGATTTAAAATCGGTGAAAGTAGATAAAGCAGGTTCTCTCTTAATAGCTAAAATTTTAAAGGAAAAATTTTTAGGTGATGATAATATATTAAAGATAATTTCTGATTTTATTGAATCGAAAGGTTTCAAAGTTATTTCCCCTAAAACTTTATTAGAGCTTGGCACTTATGAAAAATTATATGTGAGTAATAAATTGCCTTCTAAACAGGATCAAATAGATATTGAGCTTGGCTCGCAAGTTATTAAATCTTTAAGCAATCTTGATATTGGGCAGTCAGTTATCATTGCTGATGGTTATGTACTTGGTATTGAAGCTGCAGAAGGAACTGACGCTTTAATTAGGCGCTGTGAATTGCTCAGAAAAACTGAAAGAGGAGGGGTTCTGGTTAAAATGGCCAAGTTAACGCAGGATATGCGCCTTGATCTACCGACAATTGGCCCAGATACTATATTTTACCTTGCGAAACATGGCTATAATGGCCTTGCTATCCAAAAATCCAGGGTGATAATTGTAAAACCTGCCGAAACCCGTGCACTACTTAATGAACACGATTTATTTATATCTTACATATGAATAAATTTAGTAGCTGTATTATAATTATTTTCTTATGGGGTATTGCATCGTCTAATGTTGTTTTTGCTAATAGCTATTCCTCAATTTATTATACCATTACTCCTTTATTCGGAAATAAAGCACCGGCAATAAAAGTAACGGCAGATATTAGAGGGGATATAAAGGATCAATTATTGTTGATTTGCCATGCAGATGGGCTAGCGGTGAATATGTAAAACAGCTGAAAGAGGTTAAGGTAGAGAATTTTAGCTATCGCATAATTTCAAATAATGAACTTTGCAACCAGCTGATCATAGTAACACCTAAGTCTATTGATAGAGTTATTATAAATTATGAGATTCATCAAAAAAAGGGTGATCCGGCTGAAGTCCATGAAGCAGATTTAGTACATAGTGTTGGTTATGGAATATTTGCCATACCAAATGATGCACGAGAGGCAGGTGAAGTATCTTTTTTTATAGAATGGAAAGAGATGCCGAGTAAATGGAAAACGATTTCATCTTACGGGATTCTCAGTTCCTCAATTTCACAGCAAAAGCACAGGAATTACTACATGCAATTTATGTAGCAGGAAACTTACGTATATATCAGATTGCTGATAATAAGAATCCGGTGTTCTTATCACTCTATGGGTCTTTTGATATTAAAGATAGTTTAATTGTTAGTTCACTTCAAGAGATTGTTAAAACTCAAAGGTCGTTCTTTAATGATCATGATTTTCCTTATTATGCTATAAGTTTAATTGAAGAAAATGATCCGAATTCAATGGGAGGAACTAGATTATACGATAGTTTTACAGCTTATTTACCAAAAGGAATGAAGCATACGGATTATTATATTCTGGTTTGCTCATGAACATTTACATAATTGGATAGGCGGTAAAATAAGTAATAATGAGCAGGGCAGTCTAGGTTATTGGTGGAGTGAGGGATTTACTGATTATTATGCAAGGGTTCTAGCATTACGTTCCGGAGGTATTTCGCTTGAAGAATTTATTGATGAATGCAATCAAATATTGAGAAATTACTACTTATCTCCTGTGATAAATCAACCTAATATCAGGATCAAAAATAGTTACTGGAAAAATGAAAATGTACAAAAACTTCCGTATACTCGCGGTTTTGTTTTTGCTGTTTACCTAAATAGCCTTATTAGACTCCATGATGATACAAAATCTATAGATAATATTATATTAGATCTATTTAAAATTGTAAAACAACAACCATTTTCTGTCAAATCTTTTAAAGAGATTGCTAAAAACTATATATTCCAAGGGATTGAACAGGAAATTTCTAGATTTATAGATCAAGGAAAAATGTTAGATTTAACTGTTGGTGCCTCTATGTTTCCTCTGGAAAAAATAAAAATGGGCCCGTATGAGTGTGGTTTTGATAGAGATAAAACCTTAAAAAACCAAATTATACATAACATTAACCTTAACAGTAACGCTTATAAAGCCGGATTAAGAAATGGAGATAAAGTAGTAGAATTTAGTTTTCCTAAAGGTTCTGATCCTGATCAGATAGCAACAATAAAAACAATTAATAAAACATTTAAATTTAGACCAGAAAGTCATAATAAAAAAGAAATATACCAATTCAAATCAAACCTATCCTCAGAAGATAAGCTAAGAGTCTGTCATATAGTTTGTGTAAGTTGCAAAAGGATATAGTAGAAGATACTATAAAAAAGCAACTTAAATACAGAGGAAAAAATGGCTAAAAAATTAGCAGAAAAAGAAGTAGATATAAATACTAAATTAGTCGAAGAATTACTATCAAAAGCAGATCCATCTGAATTATTTGGCCGCGGGTGGATTATTTAATAAACTTAAAAAGCAAATAGTAGAGAGAATTCTTGAAAGTGAATTAGAACACGATCTAGGTTATTCTAAACATAGTAAGATAATCAAGAGCGATAATAATCGTCGCAACGGCAGTTATGAAAAACGATTATAGATGACGACGGTCATCAGATTACCGTAGATGTTTTAAGGGGAGAGGGAAGGAGAATTTGAACCTCAATTGATTCCTGAAGGAGTTAGGAGATTTAGTGGTTTTGATGATAAAGTGATTTCACTATATGCAAGAGGGATGACTGTCAGTGAGATACATAGCCATTTAGAGGAGATATACCAGACCAATATTTCCAAAGACCTTATATCAACTGTCACTGACGGAGTAATAGAAGAAGTTACTACATGGCAAAACAGGTCCCTAGACGATGTATATCCAATATTATATTTGGATTGCATACACGTTAAAGCAAGGGATAATCATACAGTAATTAACAAAGCGGTATATCTTGCAATAGGTGTTAACATGGAAGGGACAAAGGAATTACTGGGGATCTGGGTCGGTAAAAATGAAGGTTCCACGTTTTGGATGCAGGTTGTAACTGAGCTAAAGAACAGAGGGATAAAACAGATATATGTAGCATGCGTTGATGGATTAAAAGGCTTTCCTGAAGCCATAAATAGCATTTATCCTAATACGATTGTACAACTCTGTATAGTACATATGGCGAGGAATTCTGTAAAATATGTTTCTTATAAGGTTTTAAAAGCGGTCACAGCGGATCTTAAAAGGATTTACACTGCAAACAGCGAAGAAATAGGATATCTGGAGCTAAAATCGTTTGCTGCTAAATGGGATAATAAATATCCTGTGATCTCTGATATTTGGCAAAGGAATTTTGGAGCGGGATTATTCCTCTTTTTGCTTTTCCTGATGAGATTAGGCGGATAATTTATACTACCAATGCGATAGAATCGATAAATCGTCAAATCAGAAAAATCATCAACAATAAAGGGGTTTTTCCAGATGATAAGTCTATTTTAAAAATCGTATTTTTGGCTCTAAAAAATGCTGCCAAAAAATGGACCATGCCGATTAAAAATTGGTCTTTGGCATTGAATCAATTTGAAATTTTATGCGGGGATTTTAGGCATGATTTACTGAAATTAAAAAATACAACAACTTACACAAAATAAATGATTGACTCAATATAATATTGGATATACATCGTCTAGGGACCTGTTTTGCCATGTAGTAACTTCTTCTATTACTCCGTCAGTGACAGTTGATATAAGGTCCTTGGAAATATTGGTCTGGTATATCTCCTCTAAATGGCTATGTATCTCACTGATAGTCATCCCTCTTGCATATAGTGAAATCACTTTATCATCAAAACCACTAAATCTCCTAACTCCTTCAGGAATCAATTGAGATTCAAATTCTCCTTCCCTGTCCCTTGAAACATCTACGGTAATCTGATGACCGTCGTCATCTATAATCGTTTTTTCATAACTGCCGTTGCGACGATTATTATCGCTCTTGATTATCTTACTATGTTTAGAATAACCTAGATCGTGTTCTAATTCACTTTTAAGAATTCTCTCTACTATTTGCTTTTTAAGTTTATTAAATAATCCACCCGCGACCAAATAATTCAGATGGATCTGCTTTTGATAGTAATTCTTCGACTAATTTAGTATTTATATCTACTTCTTTTTCTGCTAATTTTTTAGCCATTTTTTCCTCTGTATTTAAGTTGCTTTTTTATAGTATCTTCTACTATATCCTTTTGCAACTTACACAAACTATATGACAGACTCTAGTATATCTGTTGATAATAATTAAATTAGTTTTTGGATTTCGGAAGCAGGTAAACCTGTTATTTTAGAAATTGTATCAACTGAATTACCTTGACTAAGCATCATTTTTATTAATTCAGTTTTTCCTTTTTCAATACCTTCTTCCCTACCTTTTTCCATGCCTTTTTCAATACCTCTAGCTTCTGAAGCTGCTAATTCGTCCCTGTCGCTATAAAGCTTCTTCTGATAGTAAGAGTAGTTTGCCCTCTCTTCAGGAGTCATTTTCAGGATACTAAGCTTTTCTGCTACCTGAACCATATAAGGTGAGTGATAATTTTTAGGTATTTCATCATACTTCATGACATGTAGCCAGTCATCTATTTCTTTTTCTAAACGATCATTAAATTGCGATATCGATATATAAAAATATTCAGGTAGAATATCGGTTGCATCAAATATTTCTCCCGTTTGCTGATTTTTAATATGAACGGATAGTTTCTCATTAGTCTCTATTTCATGAATAATAGTCTTGCCGTGATAAATAGCTCCGTTACCGATAGGAAAATAGAGTAGGGAGATATGGATTTTATTATCTGGGTGTAGTCTTCCCTTTGAGCTAAATTATCGACTATAAGTCTTGAAGTATTGAATAGTGATTTATGAATAAAAGAATCTTTAACGTTACGTTCAATCTCGATAATGTATTTATGGTGATCTTCGTCTTCAACGATTAAATCAGCTAGACTTCTTTTGCTTTTACTATCCTCTTTATTACTCTCGCTCTCAAGTAGGGCAACTATTTTAACGTCTTTATAGCCTTTTGTTTTAAGCAGAGCTGAAATAAAGCCTTCTACTACGGCGTAATCACCTTTATCCCTAAGGAGGTACTTTATCCCATAATCAAAAGATACCAAAGGTTTATCGTTGCTCATAATAATACTTTGCTTTTTTACTTATATATCGCTCGATGGATATTGTATCATAAAACCCTTGAAAGTTCCATTATTTTATTGGTGTTTAAAGGGTTTTATAATAATTATTTTTCATAAGTTGTTAATCAATATGGGTAATAATTTCCTGCTACTCTGATTCTAAAAATTTTAGATAATTGAGCATCTAAACATATATCTTACTAAGTGTATCGGCTTGATTTATTTCTAATAATAATTTACCTCTTGTGTTTATTGATAAAAAGCAAAAAACAATAGGGTTTTGACTACAGTACCTAATTTATTTAATATATTTTTGTTATTTTTTGTTATGTTGCGTTCTCTGTAATATCCAAAGTAGAATGCTCCACTAAAAAATAGAATACTCAAAAAAATAGCTTGCTCTTCGTAACCAAAAAATCCAAAAAACAAAAACAAGCCAAAGCTAAGGGAACAAAGGTAAAAAATAATTAAAGCAAAAACTAGTTTAAATACAGAGGTAGATTCTGTTATAGCTGATTTCATATTTTTTTGAGATATTACTGAATATAAATCAGAAACAGCAAAACCAATTACCGATAAAGTAAATGCACTAACAATTAAGTTATAAAACAATGGACTAAGAAATTTTGTGAATAAATTAATCAGGGTGATTAGTATACTAATTACGAATATAAATATAGATAACATACCTATATTTTCTATTAATTTTGGATATTGTATTTTCATAATTTTTATCTTTTACCTTGATTATATTGTTTAATAGAGGCGATAATTTCTATTTAATCTGATTTTAGAGATTTTAGATAATTGAGTATACAGCTCTAACTGGTTTTTACAGAAAATAAATTTATGGCCACCTCTTTTACTATCAAAAGCACCCCATGCACAAACTAGGGTAATACCGCCAAATAGGTTATTTTGTTGGTAACAATGGTAATAACGTTGTAGTTTTTTAAATTTAAGTAAAATCATCAATTAGCTTTTTAAAAATTCTATATAAATATTTTTAAACTCCAGCAAAAATTATTGTTCTAAAGAGAAAAATAAGGCTCTTATTAAAAAGCCCCGCGCGGGGCAAAATAAATTTAATTAACAAAGCACTATGGTTCTGATCTTATCTATTGCCTTATATCCCATATAAACTGCTAACCTTTCAATAATAATATCCTGCTGAAAAGTGATTTCTACAGAGGTAGAAGAATTATTAACTTCTACCATGAGAATATTAAGCTTTTTATTCTTTTCTCTGACGGTATTGATTTTTAGCGGAAAGGAATTATTTATATATTTTGTACCGACTATTTTTTGCCAATTGATAATAATTTCAGCTAATAATGGATTTTTCTTTTTATGGATTTTATAAATAATCCTGTTAATGCTGTCGATTACCGGTTGCATCCTTTACCAATTTCATTATTTATTGCCGATAAAAAACATTTACAATACTGTTATTCAGTAAGAGTTTTATCCCTATCAATAACTTCAAGCTCATACTTATAAGATTGATTGTTCAATTCCGATTTCAGATTTTTAATGTTGGTAACAAGCCCATGCCATTCATTACGGAATCTGTTAAAGCGCAAACCGCATGAGCGTATAAAGTCTCTAATATCGCTAGTTGGTTCAGTTTCAAGTTTTAGAATAACTGGTGTCTTATCTTTCTTTTCCTTGTTTAGAGCAGCGTTACCTTTTATAGTCCAAGCCGCCTTAATAGAATCATTATTCTTTAACTCATCATTTAAGGAAATCAGAGCGCCGTATAAAGTATTCATCGGTAAATAATCAAGTCCCGCTTTTACTACAAGGCCGCCAATCTCAATTAGATTTCTGGTACGCATTTTCTGTTCTTTGAGCCTTAATCTAGTTTCTTCAAGTACCAATCTGTTTTTCTTCTGCTCCAGTTTTAGTTTTTGTTCTTCAATATCGGGCATAAAGTAATTGTGTTTATTTGATTAAGTTCAACAAAATTAGATTATAATAAAAAGTATATCAATTATCTACTAATAATATAAACTGCACCGCTATTTTTTACCTACTATTACCTAAATGCAATATTAAGCCCTGTAGCCAACCAAACCTATTTAATAAAAGTAAAATCTGTCATTGTGGTATGAACTAAAAGTCTTTCAAGGTTGTGATAGATATATAGCATAGTTCAGGCTAATAAGAAGGTATACACAATTAACCTCATTGTTATGAAGCCAATACTAAAAATACTTGACTTTACTAGAAAAAAATATAATTTCATTGTACATAGAAAAAAAAGCTTGGTGGCGTATATCTTATTTATAAATTTAGAATATATTTTATATCAGGTGTTAAGTCTAAAGTTTAGTCTTGGCACCTTTTTTATTTGACTTTATTTCATAAAAATATCTAGTTTAAATAGATTTAGAATTAATCGATAATACTTAAACTTAAAATAATCAAACACTTTTTTATCAAAAATAAAAGAAATTTTATTTAATATACTATATATATCATATTTATGTACTATATATATGATATATTTTTAACTAAATTGAAATAATAAGCTCAATTATTTAGTGAATATTACGGATAGAATAATACAAAGACATATAGAGAAATAGTTGATTATAGTATTGTAAACCCTTAAGATTAGAGCTAGCTTTTTTAGTCAACTCTTTTAAAATAATCGTAGATTTGCCTAGCAATTTTAAAGCGGGAAAAACCACCTCTACTAGGCTTGTTTTCAAAAGTTTCAACCAGCTTTTTTTTCTTTAACATTTGTAACATTCCTTTGATAGTGTTTAAAGGTAATTTTAAAGTTTTATGCACTTCCTCACTATATATACATTCTGTAATTATATAATTATCAAAACTTTCTTCTGTTTTTTTCCAATAAGTAAATTAGCAAAGTTTTTTGAGCACCAAATAATGTTCTTTGTAGTTTTTTTAATTCTTCTTCTGAAAAATTAGAACTGGTAAGTATTATATGATTTGATGTACTGGTGGCTTGTTTTGAATCATTTTTCTTAACAGTATCAAGTTGTTGTTTATGGTTTGCAAGGCTTGTATCATTTATTACGTTTTCGTAGGCTATTGTGGAAATATCATCCCAAGGACGATACAATTTTTTGAATTTATTGTTTGTTTTCTTTTTGCTATTTAAATCAGCGATTAGAGGCATATTATCCTTCAAATTTATTATCGATTTTAAGATTATTTAAATTTAACATTTCCCTAGTGAATAAATCTATATCTTCTTTAGCTGTTGAATTTCTAAGTCCTGTAAAAATATTGGTATTTGTATAGATTGAATTAGGAAATTCTTGGCAAGACCTTATAAAGGTATTACATACTAACTCTTTAAAAAGCTCATGGTTTAAAATAGTAGTAAGCACTTCAGTCGATAAAGCAGTTCTTGTATCGAATTTATTTAGCACTATTTTAAAGTTTATGGGTTTTTTAAAGCGTTGACTTATTACTCCGGCCTTTAAATATTGAACTAACATTAGAGAAATGATATAATGATATTGTCTCAAGAGTAATAACAAAATGTCTAATAAAAAATTATCACCAAGCGATCTCAAGATATTAAGAAAGAAAGCAGTGGAAGCAATAGTTATACATGGAATAAGCAAGAAACAAGCATCTATTACCTTTGGGTTTTCTAGGAGTTCTATATGGAAATATCTTAAAGAGTACAAAATTTATAAGGAAGAAAGCTTTCGCTATAAGAAGCGAGGAGTAAAGGTAGGAACAGGATCTAAAATCAGTAAAAATCAAGAAGAGGAATTAAAATCTAAAATTTTATCACATACACCTGATGAATTGGGAATGGATTATACGTTATGGAATAGTATAAGTGGTACAAGAATATATAGAATCCAATTACCTTTATCAGTATAACAGGCGTTCTATAAGAAAAATTATGAATAGATTGGGTTTTACGTCTCAAAAACCAATTAAATCAGCCTATCAACGTAATCCAGAGAAGATAAAAGAATGGTTAACAGTCACATATCCAGAAATCAAGTCTCGTGCAATGAAAGAAAGTGCTAGAATTTATTGGGGAGATGAAATGGGGATACAATCAACAGATAATCGAGGTAAAACATATGGTCTTAAAGGCAAGACCCCAGCAATCAAGAGAAGTGGTTCAAGATTTAAATGTAATATGCTAGCTGCTATTAGTCCGCAAGGGTTTATGAACTGGATGGTATTTGAAGATAATTTTACCAGCAAAAAGTGTATTGAATTTTTAGGTAGACTGATCAGACAAATTAAGCAGAAAATATTTTTGATATTAGATAATCATAGAGTGCATCACAGTAAAAAGGTAAAAGCTTATGTAGAAAGACATAAGGATAAGCTAGAATTGTTTTATTTACCATCATATTGTCCTGATATGAATCCACAAGAACTTGTAAACCAAGATGTCAAAGCTAACTCCAATAATTTTCGAGTACTAAAATCAGTAAAAGATTTAACAATTAATGTACGGTCCTATTTAACACAAATTCAGTTTAATGGTATAAAAATTCAAAATTATTTTAAAAAGAAAGAAATAGCTTATGCTACTATATAATGTTCAATATTTAAAGGCCAGAGTAATAATATATTTATTTCATCAAACGATATTTTAAACCTGATAAACTAAACTGTTCAGGGGTAACTGGGGCAATTACAATATCTGAAGCAAGAGTTGCAGCGGCTACAGATTGCCCTAAAGCTGGAGGACAGTCAATAAGAACTAAGTCATATTTATTAAACACTTGATGTATCAGATCGAAGCAAACCCGTTCTAAGGGAAATTTGTTTAGCATAAAGAAATTATCTAATACTGCGTTTTCTATTCTACTTGGTAAAATGTCTAATCCTTCTGATATATTAACGATTGATTCTGAGATGCTAGCTTTATTATTTATAATGTCTATCATCACAGGTAGATTTTTTGAATCAATATTAAAAGCCTGTGATAGGTTTCCTTGTTGGTCTATGTCAACACATAAAACTCTTGCTCCATATAGGTTAGCTCTGATAGCAAATGAATGAGTTATTGAAGTTTTACCAGTTCTACCTTTAACAATTTGAAATGAAATAATTTTTTTCAAAATTAATTTTAAAAAGTTCTCTGGCAGTTTGGTAGCCAAAATAAACTCTATTTTGATTTTTAAATGATTTTAAGTTCTTAGTTTTTAATTGCTTTTCTTAGTTTTTAATTGCTTGTGTTATTATATTGTAAGCTGACACCAAGTAAACTAGCAGCATCAGAAGCAGTAATTTTGGCATTTAAAGTAGTATTCATATATAATAATATCAATGTAATTGTTGTGTAGTAATATAGTAATTATTATATCTGTACAACATAATAATTGTATAAATTTCATATTAATACACCATATATATAGTATATATAATTGAGAATTATATAACTTAGGTTATGCAACCATTAAAGGTTTGAAATTATACGAATGTTAAAAAAAGAAAGTTTGCATTACTTTTATCATTACTTTAAAATGATATAAAAAGTATAAAATTATGTATAAATCAACTATTACTGTAAAAGGACAAACAACGATACCATTAGATATAAGAAAAAAGCTTAATTTATCAGCAGGGGATAATATTGAGTATTACACAAATGATAACAACACAGTAACCATTTTTAACAGCAATTTAGATATCCATAATTTATGCGGAATTTTGCCTAAACCATCTAAAGCTATAACAATTGAAGAAATGAAAGAAGTTATAAATGAGCGAAGAGGTGAAAGTGATAGGCATTGATACTAACATTCTAGTAAGGATCATAACTCGTGATGACGAAAAACAGTCTCAAATAGCTCTTGATTATGTATCAAACAGTTCTACACCTTTTGTAATTAACCATATTGTGATTTGTGAATTAGTATGGGTTTTGGAATCAGCTTATAAATACGATAAAAAGCAAATAATAAAAGCTTTAGAATGTATATTAAAAGTGAAGCAGTTTTTAATCTTAGAAAAAAACTCAGTAAGGTCAGCTTTAAAACTATACGCAGAAACAACGATTGATTTTTCAGATGCTTTAATTGGTTATGTAAATAAAGAAGCAAGTTGTGAATTTACTATAACCTTTGATAAGGCTACATCAAAAACAAGTATATATAAATTACTTTAATGAAATTCCTTATGGTTGGTCTCCTCTAAGTGATTTAGCCTAGAGGAGTAGCTAAAATATATATGCAAAAATTAATAATTAAATAAGAATCATATTAACTTTATAACTCTTTCTTAAAATACTAAATTTAAACTTCCTTAATAAAAATAAATAAATTAATTTGTAATTCAGGAAGAATTTGTTAATGTAATACTTGAGATATTGTCGCCAATGTCTAATGTTAATGTGATAAAAAATAAAGGGTATATAATTTTATACAAAGATGGAGCTATGTTTGGAAAGATAATTAAAAAAAGTGTTTTGTTCTTAAGTGATGGTAATAAATTTATAAAAATGGAAAGTAAACTAATATCTAGACTACTTGGGCCTAAAAATCAACTTGACCAATCAGACTTTGATATGTTTTTATTTGAAGCTAGCAAAGCGTGCTGGTTGGCTAAGGGAAAAACTATAAATATTTCAAATATGCAAAAAGTTTTAACAAAAACCTAACCGGTATTAAATTTCAATAACTCCGGCTAATTTCCCGTAACGAGCCTAAGTTTAGAGGAAATAGTAAAGCTAAAAAACAGGAATTAGTTTTAACAAATAAGTTATCAACAATTTTGTTGATAAGATTGTAGAAAACCCTGGTTAAGTTAATCCATTGTAAGTGCAAGAAGCATTGCTTATATTTTGGGCAGTTGAAAAATCTGGCGTCAAATTCAATTTATAACTTTCTGGTTTAAGTTTGGTAAAAATACGAGATATCCTTATCTAAAACTTTTGCTATTAAGGATAATCGTGCTGCGCTAATTCTATTTTTAGCATTTTCGTGTTTTTGCAGTTGTTGAGCGGAAACGCCAATCTTTTTGCCTAGTTCACTTTGAGACATGTTATTCTCTAATCTCAAAGAATAGATTTTTTTACCAATTATTTGGTCCATGTTATTAAAATAATTTTCTATATGCTGAATATGGTTAATTGAAAATTTTTAAAATCTCAGGAGAGGATTTAAAATTAATAAATTTAAATTCTTCTACCACTACTCGATAATCACTACCAAGCTTAAAAAAAAGTTCAGTGTATTTTTAAAGTTATTCTTCCTGTCAAAAACTTCGGTGTAGTAAAAATCATCATTAAAATCGTATTGAAGGAATTTTCTTTTAAGAACAGTACAAATTTCTTGCCATTCTTCCTTACTGATTTTTAGTTCATATCTCTTGTATTTTAAAAGGAAAAAGGCAAAGATATTCACCCAAATTAAAGCATGAAGTAAGCCAGCGTTAAAATCGTTTAATATATGGTATTTTAAAATATTGTTAAAGAAGAATAATCCTGTTAGAAGAAAAATCCAAAAGGGGGTAAATGGAAAATATCTTGATAAAACTATATGACAGACTCGATTTACACTGCAAACAGCGAAGAAATAGGATATCTGGAGCTAAAATCGTTTGCTGCTAAATGGGATAATAAATATCCTGTGATCTCTGATATTTGGCAAAGGAATTGGAGCGGGATTATTCCTCTTTTTGCTTTTCCTGATGAGATTAGGCGGGTAATTTATACTACCAATGCGATAGAATCGATAAATCGTCAAATCAGAAAAATCATCAACAATAAAAGGGTTTTTCCAGATGATAAGTCTATTTTAAAAATCGTATTTTTGGCTCTAAAAAATGCTGCCAAAAAATGGACCATGCCGATTAAAAATTGGTCTTTGGCATTGAATCAATTTGAAATTTTATGCGGGGATTTTAGGCATGATTTACTGGAATTAAAAAATACAACAACTTACACAAAATAAATGATTGACTCACAAAATTGGAAAAAGACATACTGAAAGCACTTTAATTGCGGTCTAGATTTTACTTTTTTAATTGCCTGTACCACATATATAGAAGCATTTTTACCTACTACCTACTCATACTATCCCGCGTTTTTGCTTTTGGGGGTATTATGGCCCTAGTGTCAGTGCTTTTTAAATTAGAGTCAAGAACCTGTTTGAGTTTAGGATGCTGAGCAATTACTTTCTTTATTGGATTATCAGAGCAAATTAGGCTACCTACTATATCTGAAACTCTATCCTTAAACCTTTCCCACGCTTGACTCCAACTCATTTTTTTACCGACATCTGCAGCACATTGCCTAACTAGTTTTGCAGCATTTTTTTCTAGTGCTGATTTTTCCTTTTTATCTTTGCAAATTGGAGAAAGAATTGATACAACAGCTTCCTGGATTTTACCAAGCATTTCATCATTTAGACTAGCTGACTTTTGCTGTTTTAAAAAACCGTCTAAATGCTCCATAGCAAATTGCTTTCGCAGTTCCGGATCTTTTTCTGCTTTACAGTAAAGCTCTACCGCGCGTTGGTGAAATTTATGATCTAGCGAATCAACTAATAAGTTTTTGTCTTCTTCTAGCTGTAATATAATTGCTTCAGCTCTAACAAAAGGATCTTCTATTTTTCCTATTCTAGAAAAAATTTCATTTGCATGTTTTTACGAGTATTAGCAATTAATTTATCAGCTCTTTCCTTACTAACTACTCCTTCTAATAAGCCTTCTGCTCCAGCAGCGTCTCGTGTACTATTACTCTGGCCTTTAAATATTGAACATTATATAGTAGCATAAGCTATTTCTTTCTTTTTAAAATAATTTTGAATTTTTATACCATTAAACTGAATTTGTGTTAAATAGGACCGTACATTAATTGTTAAATCTTTTACTGATTTTAGTACTCGAAAATTATTGGAGTTAGCTTTGACATCTTGGTTTACAAGTTCTTGTGGATTCATATCAGGACAATATGATGGTAAATAAAACAATTCTAGCTTGTCCTTATGTCTTTCTACATAAGCTTTTACCTTTTTACTGTGATGCACTCTATGATTATCTAATATCAAAAATATTTTCTGCTTAATTTGTCTGATCAGTCTACCTAAAAATTCAATACACTTTTTGCTGGTAAAATTATCTTCAAATACCATCCAGTTCATAAACCCTTGCGGACTAATAGCAGCTAGCATATTACATTTAAATCTTGAGCCACTTCTCTTGATTGCTGGGGTCTTGCCTTTAAGACCATATGTTTTACCTCGATTATCTGTTGATTGTATCCCCATTTCATCTCCCCAATAAATTCTAGCACTTTCTTTCATTGCACAAGACTTGATTTCTGGATATGTGACTGTTAACCATTCTTTTATCTTCTCTGGATTACGTTGATAGGCTGATTTAATTGGTTTTTGAGACGTAAAACCCAATCTATTCATAATTTTTCTTATAGAACGCCTGTTATACTGATAAAGGTAATTGTATTCTATATATTCTTGTACCACTTATACTATTCCATAACGTATAATCCATTCCCAATTCATCAGGTGTATGTGATAAAATTTTAGATTTTAATTCCTCTTCTTGATTTTTACTGATTTTAGATCCTGTTCCTACCTTTACTCCTCGCTTCTTATAGCGAAAGCTTTCTTCCTTAGAAATTTTGTACTCTTTAAGATATTTCCATATAGAACTCCTAGAAAACCCAAAGGTAATAGATGCTTGTTTCTTGCTTATTCCACGTATAACTATTGCTTCCACTGCTTTCTTTCTTAATATCTTGAGATCGCTTGGTGATAATTTTTTATTAGACATTTTGTTATTACTCTTGATACAATATCATTATATCATTTCTCTAATGTTAGTTCAATATTTAAAGGCCGGAGTAATATTAACAATAGCATATAAACTCGCTTTAATTCCTAGTTCTTTAACCTTTGTTGCAACTCTCAAATGATCTGAAACACCTTCTACCTTTAAGCCTTCTGGTAAATTAAAAGCAACATCTGGAGCTATCTTGGTTAATTGAAATTCGATTTTTGGTTCTGCTGTTGCACAACCTGGGATAAATCTGTTCGCTTTCATAGCTGTTATATCTATTGTTGTTGCTCCTTCAACATAATCAACTTTTTTAGGATTTTTTGGATCAGTCATATCCATTAATTGCGTTACTACACGGTTATGTACTTTTACACGGCCCTCTGAGGCATCGATAAAGATTTGTGTCCGATTGCCTGAATTAGCGAGAAATAATATGCGGCTCTCCTCACCGCCGTAGCAAGCCCAGAAAGCCAACCACTTTCAAAAGATCCCTGCTGCCAAGATGTTAAAATGAATTCTCTTTGTTCTCCGGTTAAACCAAGCTTTGCGGAACTTCTGATTTCTTCAATTGTAACATTACGTACTACTCCATCTCTACCTTTAAATCCAATCAGCGCTCTCTTATGGTCTTTAAGGGTTTGATCACCATAATCCCTTTTATATATAGCAAGATTTTCATTTAAGTTTGCTTTTATAGAAGTAATAGAAGATCCAGGATTATCAAGATCTAATAATGCCTTCGCTGAAATAGCTTCTACAGCATGTGTTGATGCATCTAGTTTGGAATATTCCGTGACAAATTCTTTATATTCTTTAGACCTCTCATTAAAAGGAAGTCTCAATTCTTCATAAAATTCCTTCTTAAACTTAGGCATTTGCCTTCTTACAGAATTGTTCTCGCGTCTTTTGGAAACCAATTCCAAATCATTAAGTAATAGCGCAGAGTATTCGACTTTAATATTATTTAGCGACGACAGTGTTTCTTGGCTTAATGCATGATGAAATGATTTTAACCCGTTAACTTGTAACTGCGATTTTAATGCTATCCAGTCCGTTAGGGGGTTAGGAACTAAATCACTTGCTACTTTAACATATTGGATCAAGTTCTAATATATCAATTTTTACAGTTCCTTTATCCTTCATACGCACCCATTAAATTATATTATAACAAAATACCTCGTCAAAATAAGGGTAACTAATAATAAATAGGTTTGCTAGAAGAACCTCATATTTTTGTAGTGAAATTTAAGCAAATTTGATAGTTTTGCTTTTGTTATTAAGACCGAGTAGATAATCTTTTGCACCCATTATTTTCTTACCTTCAGGCTGTAATTTAATAATTCTTAATATACCGCTGCCACAAGCAATTTCGCACAGTTTATTATTAAAGTTTAGCAGCGTTCCAGGGTCGTATTTATGCTCAACCATAAGAGGTTCAGCTTCAGTTATTTTAACTTTTTTACCTTGGTACTCAAAATAAATTCCGGGCCATGGATTCATCCCCCTGACCTTACAATCTATTGAAAAAGCAGGTTCATACCAATTTATTTTGGACTCCTCTTTAGAAAGTTTATGAGCATAAGATACGACTTCCTCAGATTGTTTAAAAGGTGTTAATTTATCGATATTATCAAGCACCTGGATAAGCAACCTTGCACCGATCTTAGAAGTTTTATCATGTAATTCTGTAAAAGTAATTTTATTGGAAATAGCAAGTTCTTCTTTAATTATTATATCGCCGGTATCAAGCCCTTCATCCATTTGCATAATACACACAGCAGTTTTATTCTCACCGTTAATTATTGTACGCTGAAGCGGAGCTGCTCCTCTATATTTAGGTAAATCAGAAGGATGGATATTCAAACACCCATATTTTTTTGCCTCTAGAATAGTTTTTGGTATAATAAAACCATAAGCGGTAACAACTATAATATCTGCATCAATTGATCTGATCAAATTTACCGCCTCTTCATTTTTTAAGGTTGAGGGGGTGTAGATTGGGAGATTATGAGCAATAGCCAGACTATGCACAGGAGATTCTATTATTTTCATTCCTCTACCTTGGGCTTTAGGTTTTTGAGAAAAAACAGCTACCACCTTGTGAACCTTTGATTCTAATATGACTTTTAACGCAGGTACTGCAAAGTCAGGAGTACCCATAAAAATTACATTCATCCTTTTAAAATTCTCTGATTTGCGTTTTAAATATACCAGCCATGTTACTTGGTTGTAAATTTTAACTTAATTTATGTAAACAAAAGCTTATGTTCCAAATTATATACTAATTGCATTATAAGCAGCAAGAGCCCTTTGCCGTGCTTTTTCATGGTCTACTATTGGTTTTGGATAGTCTATACCTATCCTTATGTTAAGCGCAGTTAGTATAGGTTCTGGCGTAAGCCAAGGAGAAAATAAGTATTTTACAGGTAAGTGCTTTAATTCAGGCACAAATTTTTTCGTATGATTACCTTCAGGATCAAATTTTTGCCCCTGTAAAATAGGATTGAAAATACGGAAATAAGGGGCTGCATCTGCTCCGCTACCTGCAACCCATTGCCAACTAGCACTATTGTTTGCAGTATCGGCATCAACTAAGCAGTCATAAAACCATTCAAGTCCTTGCCTCCAATCAATCATTAAGTGCTTGATTAGAAATGAAGCTACAATCATCCGCACCCGGTTATGAATGAACCCAGTTTGCCATAATTCTCTCATACCGGCATCAACTATCGGATAGCCGGTCATACCCTTTTGCCATTTTATTAAGAAATCGTTATTTTCTTGCCAAGGAAAATTATCGAATTTTTTTTGTAAGTTTTTTTGTGGTAAACCAGGAAAAAAATAAAGAAGGTTGTAAGAAAATTCCCGCCATACCAGTTCAGATAAAAAATGCTCTGCATCAACATCGTAACCATGTTTCTGGGAGTATGAGCTGATATTATGCCAGATTATATTCGGAGATATTTCTCCAAAATGTAAATGCGGTGATAACTTTGAGATATATTCCAAATCGGCTCTATTACGAAGCTCTTTATAGCCCTTTAAACCTTTCGCAAGGAATTTATCAAAAGCAATAAAAGCCCCATTTTCTCCTGGTTGCCATATTTTTTCAAAATTTTTATACCATTTTATTTTAGGCAATAAAGATAAATCAGTAAGTGATAATGATTCTATTTTTAGTAAATTTAAATTAGAGGGTTTAACAAGAGGTAATCGTATTTTAGAATCACCTTGTAAATAGTTTTTTTTATAAAATGCCGTGAATACTTTGTAATTAGTTTTATCTTCTTTCAGGGTATCTTGGGGCTCAAGTAATAAAGCAGAATTAAAACTTTTTACCTGAATGTTCTGGTTTCTAAGAGTCTCTTTAATGCCTTTGTCTCTCTTTATTACCGTAGGTTCATAACATCTATTCCAAACTACTTCGGCAGCGTTATTCTCTCTTATCAATTTATCAATAATTTCTTGTGGGTTACCAATAAAAAAATTTAATTTCTGATTCAAAGACTGCTTAAGGTTCTGCAAGCTATGATGTAACCACCACTTACTTGCCGCGCCGATATTAGCGTTGGTATCTAAAACATAAATTGGAATTATTGGACGTAAAGATTTAGCTGCATAATCTAACGCCGGATTATCGCTTAAACGCAGGTCTTGTCTGAACCATAAAATTATAGGTTTATTAGACATTTTGATAAATCCTTGGTTTTATATTAAGCGATTTTTCGGTCAAAGTGGTTTTCATAATTGAATTAGTAACTAATCTAAACAATTTTATTTTCCGGTAGGATAATCTGCCAAAAAATAATTATAGCACGCGTTTATTACTCACTACCAGATTCACTTTCTATATCTTCCTCAACTTGCGTCTCTTCTTCTGAAGCTTCGGCAATTAGGGAAGCAGAAACTACTCTTTCATCTTTTTCAGTTTTGAACAGAATAACGCCGGAAGTACTTCTTCCTGTTATACGGACCGAATCCAGCTTACATCTAATTAATTTTCCATTATTAGTAATAAGCATTATTTCATCGTTCATATTTGCCGGCATCGAAGCTACTACACCTCCGGTTTTTGCTGATAGAACCATATTAACGATTCCTGAACCTCCGCGATTTGTAATCCGGTAATGATAAGCGGAAGTTCTTTTACCAAATCCATTTTCAGATATTGTTAAAATAAATTCTTCTGCTTTTGCAAGCTCTATAATCTGTGCCTTCGACAACGAAACACCTAGTTCTACGGGGGTAAATTCTTGATTACCATTTGCTATTTCCAGTCTTTTTTCCACAGGAATAGTTAAATAAGCTTCCCTTTCTTCCATAGAGGCTTTTATGCCGTGAAGTATAGTCATAGAGATTACCTTATCACCGTCTGCTAACTTCATTCCTCTAACCCCATCAGAAGTCCTACTTCTAAATACCCTAACTGCATTTACCGGAAAACGTACAGCTTTACCTTGTCTGCTTGCAAGTAATATATGGTCATCTTCTGAACATGCCATTACATTAACTAAGCTATCACCTTCATCAAGCCTGATTGCAATCTTACCATTTGCTTGGATTTTCTTAAAATCAGATAAGTCATTTCTTCTAATATTACCTCTGCTGGTTGCAAACATAATGTGCATGTTATCCCACTCTTCCTGGTTTTCAGGCATTGGCATGATGTTAGTAATAACTTCTCCTTCTTTTAAAGGCAGAAGATTAACAATAGGACGACCTTTACTTTGCGGATTACCAAGCGGTAATTTATACAATTTTAAACTATAAACTTGCCCCATATTTGAAAAAAATAACATCGGAGTATGGGTATTACCTACAAAAAGCTGGGTAAGTATATCTTCGTCTCGCATTGAAAGGCCAGATCTCCCTTTACCTCCACGCTTTTGCGCACGATAGGTAGCAAGAGGAACCCTTTTGATATAGCCGCTAAGGGTTACAGTCACTACCATATCTTCTTTTTGTATTAGGTCTTCCATGTCATATTCAAAATCACTTTGAATAATCTCTGTTAACCTTGGAGTTGCGTAATCCTCCTTAACTTTTAAAAGCTCTGATTTTAATATTAATAATAATTTTTCTCGAGAGCTTAATATATCTATATATTCAGTTATCTCCTGAGAAAGCTCTGCTAAATCTGCTTCTAATTTATCTTTTTCCATTGCAGTCAAGCGTTGCAATCTCATTTCAAGGATTGCTTTAGCTTGAGCTTCTGTAAGGTGTATTTTACTATCGTTGCTGATAATTGCTTTATCATCTACTAATTTAATCAAATTAACTATATCAGAACAACTCCAAGATTTTTGCATAAGCTGATCCTTAGCATCATTTGGATTTGATGCACTTTTGATAATTCTTATTATCTCATCTATATTACTTACAGCAATTCTAATACCGAGTAATATATGAGCCTTATCTCTAGCTTTATTTAATAGGAAAATCGTTCTTCTGATAATAACGACTTCACGAAACTTAATAAAAGCGCTTATTACCTCTTTTAAGTTCATAACTTTTGGCATGCCTTTATCAAGAGCGAGCATAATTACACCAAAACTAGTCTGAAGCTGGGTAAATGAATAGAGCTGATTTAAGACGACTTCTGCAACTGCATCACGTTTTATTTCTATTACTACTCGTACCCCGTCTTTATTCGATTCATCTCTTAGATCGCTAATTCCTTCGATCTTTTTTTCATGAACAAGCTCGGCAATTTTTTCAACCAATTTGGCTTTATTTACCATATATGGCATTTCGGAAATAATAATAGACTGTCTGTTATTATGATCTTCAATTGCACACTTACCGCGAAAAACAACACTACCCCGGCCAGTTAAATAGGAGGATTGGATACCGCTTGATCCCAGAATAATACCACCTGTTGGGAAATCTGGCCCTTTAACTACTGATATTAACTCGGATATGTCTATGTCGTTATTATCAATATAAAGAACACATGCATCAATTATTTCCCCGAGGTTATGAGGGGGAATGTTAGTTGCCATGCCGACAGCAATACCCCCAGTACCGTTTACGAGAAGATTTGGAAACATTGCGGGAATCACTTTAGGTTCGCTTTCCGAACCATCGTAATTGGCTTGAAAATCAACTGTTTCTTTATCAATGTCTTCAAGCAATGTATGAGAAATTTTAGCAAGCCTAGATTCGGTATATCGCATAGCCGCAGCTGAGTCACCGTCCATAGAACCAAAGTTACCTTGCCCATCAATCAATGGCACTCGCAGAGAAAAATCCTGTGCCATACGCACTAATGAGTCATAAACAGCCGTATCTCCATGAGGATGGTATTTACCGATTACATCACCGACTATCCTTGCAGATTTCTTATAAGGTTTATTTGCATAAAAACCGGATTCGTACATTGAATACAAAATCCGGCGATGAACTGGCTTTAGACCGTCTCTAACGTCTGGAATAGCACGGCTTACTATAACGCTCATTGCATAGTCCATGTATGAACGTTTCATTTCATCTTCAATACCTATTGAAATAACTGTCTGATCTTCTAAAGCGCTCACTATATTCTTGCCTTACAAATTTATATATTTTATGGCAATGAGACTAGTAGAAAATTATCTAATTTGCAAGGCTTTAAGAAGCAAAAATATATTTTTACAGGTCAAAAAAGCCTCTTCCTTAAAATAACAAAATCCTTCATGATATGAAATAATGTTTCAATAGTAAAATTTTACTTTCTTAAACTTGCATTTTTTAACGCCCACATCATATTAAAAGCACTATTGATCACTTTCCCACAGTATACACTCAGAAACACACTCGTTTAGGTTAAAAATAAACAAAATTTTTTGGAGAAATAAATAAACATTTAGATAATAAAAACTAATCAAGCTCAGTAGCACTAACCCCATGTGTAGTTTTGTTCCACTTAAATGGCATTAAAAAAATTTCTATTACTGATAAATATGCGGCAATACTATGTAACGCAAAATAAAATGGCCATAAGGGAAGAATACAAAAGTCAATAAGTGTACACTTTTTCTGGCGGGTAATATAATAAACACATGAATAAACAAAAGCTACTGAAAGGCAAGTATTCATAAACCACAAATAGTACACATACTGATCTAATGTAAACAAAAATGTTAACATAATCCAGGGCATACAAAGAAAGCTATAAGAAGAAAAACATATAAACACATATATTGACGAGTCAATCATTTATTTTGTGTAAGTTGTATTTTTTAATTCCAGTAAATCATGCCTAAAATCCCCGCATAAAATTTCAAATTGATTCAATGCCAAAGACCAATTTTTAATCGGCATGGTCCATTTTTTGGCAGCATTTTTTAGAGCCAAAAATACGATTTTTAAAATAGACTTATCATCTGGAAAAACCCCTTTATTGTTGATGATTTTTCTGATTTGACGATTTATCGATTCTATCGCATTGGTAGTATAAATTATCCGCCTAATCTCATCAGGAAAAGCAAAAAGAGGAATAATCCCGCTCCAATTCCTTTGCCAAATATCAGAGATCACAGGATATTTATTATCCCATTTAGCAGCAAACGATTTTAGCTCCAGATATCCTATTTCTTCGCTGTTTGCAGTGTAAATCCTTTTAAGATCCGCTGTGACCGCTTTTAAATCCTTATAAGAAACATATTTTACAGAATTCCTCGCCATATGTACTATACAGAGTTGTACAATCGTATTAGGATAAATGCTATTTATGACTTCAGGAAAGCCTTTTTATCCATCAACGCATGCTACATATATCTGTTTTATCCCTCTGTTCTTTAGCTCAGTTACAACCTGCATCCAAAACTTGGAACCTTCATTTTTACCGACCCAGATCCCCAGTAATTCCTTTTTCCTTTCCATGTTAACACCTATTGCAAGATATACCGCTTTGTTAATTACTGTATGATTATCCCTTGCTTTTACGTGTATGCAATCCAAATATAATATTGGATATACATCGTCTAGGGACCTGTTTTGCCATGTAGTAACTTCTTCTATTACTCCGTCAGTGACAGTTGATATAAGGTCCTTGGAAATATTGGTCTGGTATATCTCCTCTAAATGGCCCTGTATCTCACTGACAGTCATCCCTCTTGCATATAGTGAAATCACTTTATCATCAAAACCACTAAATCTCCTAACTCCTTCAGGAATCAATTGAGGTTCAAATTCTCCTTCCCTGTCCCCTTGAAACATCTACGGTAATCTGATGACCGTCGTCATCTATAATCGTTTTTTCATAACTGCCGTTGCGACGATTATTATCGCTCTCGATTATCTTACTATGTTTAGAATAACCTAGATCGTGTTCTAATTCACTTTCAAGAATTCTCTCTACTATTTGCTTTTTAAGTTTATTAAATAATCCACCCGCGACCAAATAATTCAGATGGATCTGCTTTTGATAGTAATTCTTCGACTAATTTAGTATTTATATCTACTTCTTTTTCTGCTAATTTTTTAGCCATTTTTTCCTCTGTATTTAAGTTGCTTTTTTATAGTATCTTCTACTATATCCTTTTGCAACTTACACAAACTATATGACAGACTTATATTGACAAAACTTTTCTCAATCCTAGTACTTGATAATTTTTATAAGATAAAAGAAATACATAACTAGTTTGGATGAATCCTTTGATCCATCTTATCCTTTGTGTAAGCCAGTTACCGAGACTAATTGGTGCTTCTTCTAATGTTTTAGAATCTAAAATATGCACTTTATAACCTTTAGTGTATAATCTGATGCCCAGATCTGCATCTTCAGTAACATTATAAGCATCCCAATAGCCTATTTTCTGTAGAACTGATACTTTAAAATGATTACTTGTTCCGCCAAGAGTAATTGGTAAACCATATAAATCAAGCCCTTTTAGTAAATATTCAAATCAAAGTGTATACTCCATACTGAAAAATCTTGTTAGGAGATTTTCTCCTGAATTATAAAAATTTAACCTGGCTTGTACACAAGCATATTCTTCAGGTAAATTTTTAAAAGCCTAAAGAGCTTTCAGGAGCTGGTCTGGATCCGGCACATCTTCCGCATCATAGACACAAAGATAATCCCCTTTGATATAGGCTGTTGCATAATTCATTGCTTTAGGTTTTGTCCTAGGGAAAGAAAATGGTACTTTAATTACATGTATATATTTCGGCAAATCTATAATCGATACTGCTTTAATAGTTTCTTTATCATCTGCTTCAATAATAAATTTGATGTCTAGTTTTGATTTAGGGTAGTCTAAATTATCAATAGCTCTGATTATAGACCGTAATTTTCTGACTTCCTTGCACAAAGGGACAAAAATAGTATAAATCGGGATTTTTCCTTTATATTTTTTTAAATTAAGAGTCGGCGGTTTTAAATTTTTGGTAATAGAGCGTTTAAATAAAAGCATTTTAAAAAATTTTGGGCTAAATAAATAGCATTATTAACAAAATAGAATATATTGGAGAAAATAAGTAAGCTGGTTATGAATAACAATAAAAAACCTGTAATCATTTTTTTATAATCAACAGTTTTTGCACTAACCTCTGCAGAAACCCACGATAGATAATGCCGAGATTTTTGTGTAATTAATTGGCTAAAACTTTGTTCTAAGATTGAGAATAAATCTTTTTCTGTAACAGAATAAAATTTTATTATGTTATTATATTTTTTTTAATATATGAAATACTTGAGGAATCAATAAAGGCACAGCTTAATTCATTATAATCGTTATAAAAAACAAAATACCCCTTACAGTAATAATCGTTTATATTCTCAAAATTTATTACAGTAATTTTAGCTACTGATTGGGATATTACTCCTATATCTCCATTATTATAATCTAAAGTGTTATACATAGAGAAAGCAACGGCCCAGATATTTGAAATGTTTTATTATGAAGATTTTGTTTCCAGTAATACCCTATTTGGGTAGTAAACATATGGTGGCCAGATTTGCTTACAAATTCCTTTGCCAGAGAGAGTTGCTCGTATATCAAATTTCTATATCCTCTATTACCGTTACTAGCAAAACTGTATTCAACGTAATTACTCAAAATTAGATTTTTAATTAGTTGTCTGCAGGGCGGAGAACTAATTTTTTTTATAATCGTATCTTTATAACCGCAATTAAAAGTTTTGCCAATAATGAATCCTATTTCAGAAAAATGTCTTTTACCAGTTTTCGATGTAGCAGCATAACTTAGGTAAGAGCCAAGGCTAGAATGCAATTTTTACCATGTATTTTATTCGTGCTATAAAGGCACTCAGGAGTTAGTAAAAATCGCCAGTTTTCGCTTTTATATAATAAATATTTGTAATAAAACCTACCCCTTTAGTAATATTTCTTTTCAAATGGTATTTTTCCTTCTCTTTCTTTACTCCATATTTATAGTACTTATCATTTTCCGAGTAAAATTTTGTTTTTAAGCCAATACTTTGATTAGGTCTACAACCGTATTCAATCTCATTACTTAAAAAGAATCATCATTAAATATATCATAATTATTGTAAAAATCTTCAAGTGCACCTAAACGTTTTTTCTTATAGCTTGGTAGTTTATTCTGTTCGAGTAAATAATTAATTTCACCAGTTATCTCCAGAAGCTCTTCATTTCTTTTATCTTGAGCATCTTCTGTTTCTTCATCAACAAACAAAAAATTGGAAGTGAATTTATATTCTCCTTCATTTGGAAGCCAGGATATTGCATGAGATCTACTAGAAAAAAGAATAATAATGTAGAGTAGGTCTCTGATTTGAAGTAATCTCCTCAGCGACCCCTCGTCAAACCGTGCGTAAAGTTTTCTCTTACACGGCTTTCCGATAACTTTCACCCACTGCATTATAGTCACATAATTATCTTGCATATCTTGACGCCTCATTTCCTACAATTACTTGGTCTGCCAACTTGTATAGACCATGATTATTATAAAACCATGAAGGAGGATGGTCTCTCCATCCTTTTGCTCGTTTCTTATGTTTCTTCCTCAATATTATACATAGTGTCATTGTAATGTACCTATCTATCCTCCTAAAGTGTTCTCTAGAGTTTCCACCTTTGAAGTAGTTCGCCCACCCCCTAATTATTGGGTTTAGTTTCTTTTCTATAAGTTCAGGCAATAACCAATGTTGCCTTGTCCTTACTGTTTCTCGAACTTTCTCTTTGACAGTTTTCATAGCTTGGTTTGTCGGATAGTAATATGTTTTGAGTTTTCCTGTTCTTTTTGAGGCTTGTCTCACAAAGCGGAATCCAAGAAAATCAAAGCTCTCATGTCTTGTATCAATCACTTTCGTTTTATCTACATTCAGTTCAAGTTTTAGATTTTCCATAACATTATTTACTTCCTTTAAGTATTTATCGGGGCTTCTTGAGCACAGCACCACAAAATCATCTGCATAGCGAACAATATGTGCGTCATGCCCTTTCTTATTAAACCCCTTTTCTTCCCAAGCTGTATCCAGATAGTGTAAATAAAGGTTTGCAAGTAGCGGAGAAATAACTCCACCTTGCGGCGTACCCGTTATTTGCTTTCTAATTTGCATATCTTCCATTACACCCGCCTTCAACCAGAGTTTTATCAATCTATTACTCTGGCCTTTAAATATTAAACATTATATAGTAGCATAAGCTATTTCTTTCTTTTTAAAATAATTTTGAATTTTTATACCATTAAACTGAATTTGTGTTAAATAGGACCGTACATTAATTGTTAAATCTTTTACTGATTTTAGTACTCGAAAATTATTGGAGTTAGCTTTGACATCTTGGTTTACAAGTTCTTGTGGATTCATATCAGGACAATATGATGGTAAATAAAACAATTCTAGCTTGTCCTTATGTCTTTCTACATAAGCTTTTACCTTTTTACTGTGATGCACTCTATGATTATCTAATATCAAAAATATTTTCTGCTTAATTTGTCTGATAAGTCTACCTAAAAATTCAATACACTTTTTGCTGGTAAAATTATCTTCAAATACCATCCAGTTCATAAACCTTTGCGGACTAATAGCAGCTAGCATATTACATTTAAATCTTGAGCCACTTCTCTTGATTGCTGGGGTCTTGCCTTTAAGACCATATGTTTTACCTCGATTATCTGTTGATTGTATCCCCATTTCATCTCCCCAATAAATTCTAGCACTTTCTTTCATTGCACGAGACTTGATTTCTGGATATGTGACTGTTAACCATTCTTTTATCTTCTCTGGATTACGTTGATAGGCTGATTTAATTGGTTTTTGAGACGTAAAACCCAATCTATTCATAATTTTTCTTATAGAACGCCTGTTATACTGATAAAGGTAATTGGATTCTATATATTCTTGTACCACTTTACTATTCCATAACGTATAATCCATTCCCAATTCATCAGGTGTATGTGATAAAATTTTAGATTTTAATTCCTCTTCTTGATTTTTACTGATTTTAGATCTTGTTCCTACCTTTACTCCTCGCTTCTTATAGCGAAAGCTTTCTTCCTTATAAATTTTGTACTCTTTAAGATATTTCCATATAGAACTCCTAGAAAACCCAAAGGTAATAGATGCTTGTTTCTTGCTTATTCCATGTATAACTATTGCTTCCACTGCTTTCTTTCTTAATATCTTGAGATCGCTTGGTGATAATTTTTTATTAGACATTTTGTTATTACTCTCGATACGATATCATTATATCATTTCTCTAATGTTAGTTCAATATTTAAAGGCCGGAGTAATAATAGAAGAACTCCTGGATCTTGGTCAAAAAGCAATGTTACGCTTAAAGTATTCTAAAGTCCCTGTTATATCTTGCGCTAAGGGCTTAGAGCTCTAGGAAGTGGTTGTGAAATTCTCCTTCATTCAAGTTTTGTAGTTGCTCATCAGAATTTAAATAGTGGACTCGTAGAACTTGGTGTGGGTTTAATACCGGGCTGGGGTGGAACTAAAGAAATGTTCCTCCGGAGCAAAGGCAATAAAACTACATTACTTCAGAACTTAAACAATATACTTCTTCAGAATAAATCCAGTTCTGCTAACTATTTTGCTTTGGATTATTCAGTTAAAACAGCAATTAACATGAATAAAAATTTAATTTTGGAACAAGCTTTTCAAGAGAGGTTTCAAATCTCTTCTTCTAACAACAGCCAAGTTGATCTACCTGAAATAAGTTTAATTGACGAAATAGATTATAGTAGTTTCGATAAATTACAAATTGATGTAATGAATTTCTTCCAAAAAATTCTTGATAAGAAATCGGTGAGTGAAAGTGAATTATTAGAGTTGGAAAAGCAGAAATTCTTACAACTAGCATCTCTTCCTATTAGTCTAGAGCGGATCAGTAAATTTGTGTAATAAATATAACTTTAATTAGTAATAGAAGTAGTTGGTCTAACAATTGCTATGCAGAATTAGAATATGTCGTCCAGTAAATATATTTATTGTGGGTAAAAAACCAAGCTAGATGATCATTAAGTTCAATCATAGCTTTTATAGTTATAAAACTTTAGATACTATGATAAACTCCTTATGGTGAAAAAGTAGAATATATGGAAAGATACTTATTAGTTTCTAGAGGGGAGTTCTCATGATACAAAAAATGTTATTTTTAGTAATTGCGTTTATTCTAACTGCTTGTGAACAAGAGCAAATAGTTGATGATCCAGCAAAAACCCAAATAGAAGAATATACCCAAAAATTAAAAATGTGCAATGAAGAAGATGAGGATAAAAAATATGTACGTAATCTATCGAAGGTAGCCCCGGACGATATTGTTATTGGTAATCCAAAAAGTAAAATTGTATTAGTAGAATATTTTGCTCCTACTTGTCCTCACTGTGTGCATTACCATCAAAAAATATTTCCAGAAATAAAAGCAAAATATATTGATACTAATAAAATTGCTTATGTACTCAGAGAATTTATAGGCAATAAGCAGGATCTGGATGCCACCATTCTTGCGAGGTGTAGCGGCAATACCGATACTTACCTGAAATTTTTAGAAGTTATTTTAAATCAGCAAAATAATTGGGCTTTCAGTAAAAATTATCGAGAGATTTTAACTAATATAGGTAGTCTAGGTGGGGTTCATCCGGAAAAATTTTCAACTTGCTTAAATGATCAAGATAAAATTAAAATTTTAATGGAAAATACTAAACTAGTAACTAATTTACCTACATTTGTTGGTACTCCTAGCTTTTTTATAAATGGAAAACAATTTAATGAAAGATATCCTTTTGAGGAACTATCAAAAGTTATTGATAAAGAATTAGCTATTGATAATTAATTGCTTTTGAGTTATGACAGATAACAAGGTAGAAGAAGTAAAAAAAAAGATAGAAAAAATAAAAGAGGAACAGTTCGGTATATCACCTAAAAAAGATGCCAGTTCCCCAATTATTGATATCGCATCAGAACTCGTTGCAGGAGTTATAGTTGGAGTAATAATCGGGATTTTGCTTGATAAATTATTTAGTTCTAAACCCTTATTTCTTATAATTTGTGTTATACTTGCTTCTATAGCGGCTTTTAGATCCATTTGGAAAAAATACATAAAAATTCATTGAATTAATATGAAACACAGCCCTTTAGACCAATTTAAAATAAAAGAAATAGCAAATATTCAATTGTTTGGCCATGACGTCGTTCTAACGAATTCAGCCTTCTTTATGATTTTAGCTAGCTTTTTTATCATTCTTTATTTTACTTTAGCTTTTAAAAGCAAGAAGTTAGTACCGACAAGATTGCAGCTTAGTGGTGAGTTGTTCTACAGTTTAATTACTGATGCCGTAAACCAAAACGTAGGGGTTAAGGGGAAAAAATTTGTCCCTTTTGTCTTTACATTATTTATGTTTATTATGGTATGTAACCTGTTTGGTATGATACCCTATGGATTTACTGTTACAAGCCATATCTCCGTTACGTTTGCACTTGCGATGATGGTGTTTTTATTGGTTACTTTACTCGGATTTATATTACATGGATTTCATTTCCTCTCTCTATTTTTATCGGCCGGAACACCTTGGTGGTTAGCACCTTTAATGATATTAATTGAACTATTTGCTTATCTTGCAAGACCTGTAAGTTTGTCTTTGCGTTTAGCTGCAAATATGGTAGCTGGACATGTATTAATTAAAGTTATAGCCAGTTTTATTGTGTCTATGGCATTTTATCTTAAAATTGTTCCTATACCTTTTGTTTCTATATTGATAGGTTTTGAAATTTTCGTTGCAATTTTACAGGCTTACATATTTACTATATTATCGTGTGTTTATTTAAATGATGCAATTAATTTACACTGATATATAAGTATAGCAATCTTGCTGGCCTATATCGGGGGGGGGAAAAGATGGTATAGCCTGGTTTTGATTTTAATTAATTTAGAATTTTAAGGAGGAAAAATATGGAATCTATGATAGCTCTCAAATTTATCGGTGTAGGGCTTATGGCATTTGGGATGTTGGGTTCGGCAATTGGAGTAGGAAACATTTTCAGCTCATTATTAAATTCGATAGCCCGTAATCCTTCAGCTTCTGATCAGTTACAAAGAATGGCTTTTATCGGTGCCGGTCTTGCCGAAGCGATGGGGCTATTCTCCTTCGTTATTGCGATGTTGTTAATTTTTACATAACACGAAGGAAGACATATGCCTCAATTTGATGTATCAAGTTTTGGTACGCAGTTATTTTGGCTAACACTGGCTTTTGGAATTCTTTATATTGTAATAAGTAAAATAATTGCTCCAAAAGCCGAGAGTATAATTATAAACCGTAATCGCTATTTAGAAGAAAACATAACTGCTTCTGAAAGAGATTCTGCTAAAGCAGAATCTCTGCGGAAAGAAGAAGAAATGAAACTTCGAGAATTCAACCTTGAAATTGAGAAATTTCGCAAGGAAGCTATCTATTCGTTAGATGCCCATTTTGCAAATAGAGATTCAGATCTTGCTGAATCTTTATCGAAACAAACAAAAGAATCCTTTTTAGAGTTTCAAAAATATCTCGCTTCTTTCCATAAGCACGAAAATAAATCTTGTGTTGATTTAGCAGCGTTTATAATTGAGAAAATTACTGATAAACCTGCTGACTTAGAGTTGCTACAAAAAATTTATAGGAAAAAATAATGCACTTTTTTGATGAAAATTTCTGGATAGCAGTTAGTTTTGTTATTTTTTTATATTTTGCTTATAAACCCCTCAGAAAAGCAATTACTAATTCTTTAGATGCTAGAATTAATGAAATAAAGGAAAAACTAGCTCAAACTGAAAAAATTAAAACTGAAGCAAAGCTACTCCTTGAAGAGATACAAAAAGAGATTGAAAACTTTGACGAATATAAACAGCAAATAATTGCTAAGGCAAAAATCAGTACTAACAAATTGATTGAAAAAAGAACAAAAGAAATGGAAATCGCTTTAACCCGAAAAAGTGAAGATGCCGTGAAACTTATTGAAAATGAAAAATCAAAAATAACTCAACAGTTAAAAGAGGAATTCACCGACACTGTAATTAATTTAGTTCGAAGCTATTTAGCTGAATCAAAAAATAATTCTGTGTCTGACGAAGAAATTATTAACAGGTTTATAAAACAAAAGAATTAATGCAAATAATGTAATATTTGGCCGAACTGGAATTAAACCTGGTGGAGCCAAGGGGAATCGAACCCCTCACCTTTTGAATGCCATTCAAACGCTCTACCAAATGAGCTATGACCCCATTATTTAGTGAGCTATTATAAATAAATACGCTTTATTTGCAATAGAGTTGTTGAATTTGTCATAATATTAAAATATATAGTGGCATTATAAAACTCCTAAGAAGTGATGGAAAACAAAATAATACCAGAGTTTAATAAGTTAAACAGGACTTTCGCAAGGAGAATAGGTAAAAGACTTTCTAATCAAAATAAAGAACTTCTTGAAAATGTTTTGTCCAAATACCTGTTCTTCAACGAATTACTAACTTTTAACGATAACCGAAAAAAATATTTAGAAATTGGTTTTGGAATGGGGGAACACTTATTTAATCAAACTGTTTTAAACCCTGCAAATTTATATATTGGAGTTGAAGTTTACTTAAATGGCATAGCGAACTTTTTGACACTGGTTGCTAAAAGCCAAAACGACAATTTTTCGATCTGGCCTGATGATCTAGACATGATACTAAAAGATATACCAAACCGTTCCTTGGAAGGAGTTTATGTTTTGTTCCCAGATCCATGGCATAAAAGAAGGTATATGAAAAAGCGCCTAATGAATAAAGAACGATTAGAACTTTTAAAATTAAAATTGAAAATCGACGGTTTTATTGCCTTTGCTTCTGACATAGAAGATTATTTTGAAAATGTAAAAAAATTATTTTTAGAAGATAAAGAGCTAATCATTCAAAATACTGACTTCTTGACCCCACATGAAGGTTATATAATAACAAAATATCACCAAAAATCGATAAAGGAAAATAGAAAAGCCCAGTTTCTTCAAGCTATTCTTATTTAGAAAAGCTAAATTTGTTTTGTATTATTTTTTTCTTAAATCAAATACCACTTAAAAAAAACGCTTTTAGAAAAGCAGTTTTTCTGTTATTTATCCAAGATTCATTTTATTCCTTAATCAGGTTTTTTAAATCCCGAAGAGCAGCTTCCAGATTAACATAATCAGTTGCTCTAAGCACTAAAGAAGTTCCATGTGTACCGTCTTTTGTAAATGGATAGCTTCCCATATCTACAGAAGGATACTTATTTTGTAAGGCCTCAAAACTTTCTGCTATTTTACTCTCTCCAATCATAACAGTATACGATAAACTACGCACAACATTACCATGTTTCAGAGACGGAATGATAGAATTTAGCATAGATTTCATAATATCAGGTACACCGGCTAAGCAATAAACATTTTTAATAGCAAAACCCGGAACTTTAGTCACTTCATTTTTTATCAAGGTACTCCCTTCTGGAATAAAAGCCATTTTCTCCCTGGCCTTATTCATTTGTTCTCCTCGGCTTTGATAAAATTGTTCTAAAACCTTATAAATAGTTTCGCTGCAAACGTAAGATACGCTAAAAGCTTCAGATATAGCAAGACTCGTAATATCGTCATGAGTTGGACCGATCCCACCAGTAGTAAAAACATAATCATATTTTTGGCTCAAAGCCAACACAGACTCTATAATAGCTTGTTTTTCATCTGGAACAGTTCTAGCTTCTCTTACTATTACCCCAATTTTTTCAAGAGTTCTTGCTATAGTTTGGGTATTAGTATCTAAAGTGCGGCCGGATAATATCTCATTCCCTATTATTAGTACGGCCGCACTTGGATTTTTCATATAGGTAAATTAATTTATATTTTTATATCTATTTTCTATCACCGAAAAATCTTAACATATATAAAAACAGGTTGATGAAATCTAGATACAATGTAAATGCTCCGAGCACTGCCATCTTTTGGCCCATTTCTCCACCACCTGAGTTATAATAGATAGTTTTTAATTTCTGAGTATCCCAAGCGGTAAGTCCCATAAATATAGCAATCCCAATGAAGGAAGTTGCAAAATCAATAGCAGGGCTTCGCAAGAAAATATTTACAAGCGAAACAACTATTATGCCAACCAACCCCATTATAAGGAAAGAACCCATTGAAGTTAGATCAGTTTTTGTACTGTAACCATAAAGACTCATACCACCAAATACAGAGGCACAGATAAAAAATGTCCGAGCCAGCGACTGCCCAGTATATACCAGACCTAAATATGATAATGACATTCCCATAACTGCTGCATAAACCCAAAATAAAGTCTGTGCAGTATTTACTGACATTCTACCAAGGCCCATAAAGAAATATATAGCGATTCCCAGAGGGGCAAATGATATAAGCATTCCAAGGCCCGAGGTTCCCATAAACTCACCATTTGGGCCAATATTAAACATTAACCCGGCAAGTGGAGGAAAATTTAAGGTTGAGAAAGCAAATACCCCAGTAACAACAAGACCCATGGCCATAAAGTTATATATCTTGAGCATGTAGTTTCTTAGCCCTTCATCAAAGCCACCTTTATCTTTAACAAAGGATTTTGTATAGTCGATCATAGTACACCTCTATTTACTAGTTTTAAGCATCTCAATGTTTATAATATAGGCTTAATATATACTTTTTTCAAGTTCATATATATTTTAATATCTATCGCTCTAATTAAGTAAGCATCCGAGCAACATACAAAAAGCCATAACAAATCCCACATATACATTAGACTTAAACCTTATTAAGCAATTATTGGGATCGGTAATATCTAAATTTTTCACTTGCCAGAACAACACAGGAAGAACTATCACCCCTCCTATTATCCCTAAGTAATTATTAGATGGCAAATTCGCTACTATATAAAGAAGAATAAATATAATATAAGCGCAAAATATAAATAACTTATAATATTTGCCCTCTAAAAAAATAGCTGAAGATTTAATTCCCACAGCCTTATCATCTTTGATATCCATGAATGCATAAATACTATCGTAACCAAATGTCCAGAATCCACAAGCAATATACATTAAGAATGATCCCAAAGAAATATCGTCTTTAATTTCTGCATAGCTGATTAAGCAACCAAGATTAAAAGTCAACCCTAAAAAAACCTGGGGAAAGTAAGTAAAACGCTTCATTAGTGGATATATAACGATCATACAAAACGCAATTATCCCGATAATTATTGGAATAATTGTAAAATATAAAAGTGTCCCCATAGTTAAGAGGAGCAATAAACCCAAAATGATTAGAGCTAGTTCTGTAGATATGGCATTGTTTGCTAAGGGTCTATTTTTTGTACGAAATACTTGTCTGTCAAAATCCCTATCAAAAAAATCATTTATTACACAACCGGAACTTCGTGCAAGGACACTGCCGATAAAGAGTACTGGTATATAATACAAATCAATAGGTTCCTCATAAGCTAAAAATAATCCAAATAATGCGGGAAAAAAAACCAGTAAATAACCTACGGGCTTATCAAGGCGGAGTAACTCTACCATTGTAGAAAAAATCTTTGGCATTTCCAGTTATTTATAATATATTTCTATTCTAAAATTAAACTAACCTAAATTGATTAGGATGTCATTCCCCAAAAAATACAAGTTCGACGAAAGTGAAAAGAAATGGCAACTTTTTTGGCAAGAAAAAGGTACATATCACTGGAATAAAACAGAAGCAAGAGAAAGCACTTTTGTAGTTGATACCCCGCCCCCGGGAGTTTCCGGTCAGCTGCATATTGGTCACGTATATAGCTACACACACACAGATTTTATTGTGCGTCACAGAAGAATGAGGGGAATAAATGTTTTTTATCCAATGGGTTTTGACGATAATGGTTTGCCGACAGAAAGGTTAGTAGAAAAAGAAAAAAATATTCGGGCAAATTCTACGACTAGAAAAGAGTTTATTAATATTTGTAATGAGGTGGTAGCCAAAGAAGAAGCAAAATTTAAGACCTTATTTAATAGGATAGCTTTATCAGTAGATTGGAATCTGGAATATCAAACTATTAATCCTCTTTCGTGTAAAATCTCCCAAATGTCTTTTTTAGATCTAATAGAAAAAGGACAGATTTATCGTGATTCTCAGCCAATGTTATGGGATCCTGTTGACCAGACGGCTCTTGCCCAGGCTGAAATCGAAGATCGTGAAAAAAACACTTTCATGAATGACATTTTATTTTCTTTAGAAAATGGTGGTAAAATCACAATTGCTACTACCAGACCCGAATTGCTACCGGCTTGTGTCTCGGTTTTTTTTCACCCTGAAGACAAAAGGTACAATTATCTAGAAGGTAAATTCGCTTTTTCTCCATTATTTGACGTTAAAATTCCTTTACTTGCCGATGATATGGTTGATCCTGCAAAAGGAACTGGCTTAGTAATGTGCTGCACATTTGGCGATCAAACAGATATTGCGTGGTGGAGAAAACATAAACTACCAACTAAGGTTATTATAAGTAAACAAGGAAGAATAGAAAACATACAATTTGATAATAGCTGTGTTAACAAGCTAAAAGCTGAACAAATTGCAGCTCAACTTACCGGCCTTATAGTTAACGAAGCACGCAGCAAAATTATTGAATTATTAAAGAAAGAAGGCCTACTTGTAAATCAAGTACAAAAACTCCAAACAGTAAAATGCGCCGAAAGATCTGGTGCTCCCCTGGAAATCCTTACAACCCCTCAATGGTTTATAAAAACTATTACCCACAAGAAAGCTCTGTTAAAGAAGTCTGAAGAGTTAAATTGGTATCCGCAATTTATGAAAATCAAGCTTGATAGATGGATAGAAGGAATAGGAATGGATTGGTGTATCTCACGCCAACGGTATTTCGGCATACCTTTCCCCGTTTGGTATTCCAAGCGTGCCGGAGAAGAAGGAAAACCAATATTTGCCAAAATTCATCAATTGCCTGTGGACCCGCTTGTTGATTTACCAGAAGGATATAACAAGGATGAAGTAATACCAGATTATGATGTTATGGACACGTGGGCCACAAGTTCTGTTTCACCCCAATTAAATTCACATGGGATTTCAAATAATTATATGGTGGACGAACAACGGCATAAAAAATTATTTCCTGCAGATTTACGCCCTCAAGCACATGAAATCTTAAGGACGTGGGCATTTTACACGATACTTAAAGCTTATTTACATGAAAATACTCTGCCTTGGAAAAATATAATGGTTAGCGGTTGGTGTTTGGCGCAAGACAAAAGTAAAATGTCTAAATCTAAAGGCAATATTTTAATACCGGAAATATTGTTAGAGGACCAGGGTTCCGATGTTATAAGATATTGGTGCGCTAGTTCAAAATTAGGAACAGATACTGCTTATTCTGAAGATGTGATTAATAACGGCAAAAGATTGATAAATAAGCTTTGGAATGCGGCTAAATTTGCTAGCACTCATTTTGACAAAATATCTGATGTCGATAAAGCTCTTCCTCTTTCTGAGATAAAGCATAAAATCTCTAGAGATTTTGACAAATACTTAGTTAATAAACTAGTAGATTTAGTAGATTACACTGACCGAGAATTAACAAATTACGAATATGCAACTGCACTAGATAAAACTGAAAAATTTTTCTGGTCACTGTTTTGCGATAATTACTTAGAAATTACAAAAACTAGAGCTTATAACGAAAACGGGGAAGATGATCAAGGAGCATTAAGTACACATTTCACCTTATACCACACTTTAAAAACCTTACTACAATTATTTGCTCCCATTATCCCACATATTACCGAAGAGTTATTTCATATACTTTACGCCAAGAATAACTCAGAAAGTATTCATATGAGGGGCTCATGGCCTAATGTAAAAGGAGCTAAATTTACTGATGTAGATGGAAGTAAATCAGAAGATTTACTTGAAATCCTTGAATTGGTTAGAAAGATTAAAGCGCAAGATAATTTATCAATTAAATCACCGATAAGTTATATAGAAATTGAAGGAACTATGTTACCAGATAATTTAATATCGGATTTGAAAAATGTAACTGCTACAAAAGAGATTTTATATGTAGAACAACTAACCTCAAAGGCACAGAACTTAAGAGGAAAGAGCCTGCAAATTAATGTTGTATACTAAGAAAAAACAACCGTGGTTTTGAAATTATTAAGGTTACAAACTCGTCTGGGTGAATATTTCGTTATAAGATCTCGCAGAAGTTTATTAACCTAAATATAGAAATTAGCAAGTTCTGTATATGAGTTAATTTCCTTTTGACCTAATTATATAGATTTTGGGTTATGATATTATGAATTCCCAAATTGGGCTAAAAATTGAATCTGTTCTCCCCTGCCGAAACTTTACTCGTCTGGGTATATACCCCATAGGAGTTTTTTTACAATCCATCCTTTGTATGCTTTACAGGCCACTTGGCACCAATCACCTTTACATTTTATCAAATTACACCGAATCTTAGGTTTTAGCTGGACTACTATGTCATCATAACGACCAGGTAAAGCAATTAGAGGAGTAATATTTTTTGATACTAATATAACCGATCTTTTGGCGGATAAAGCACTTGCATGTACCCATCCACCTTCTCCATTTATGTCCCGTATTTTCCTCCATTGCTCATATTCGGCTATTATTTCTACCGGTTCTCCTTTACGAATAAATACCCACTCAATAGGACAATCTATAACTGGACCAGTTCTTACATTTACTTCATCAAATTTAATTGTTACAAACCTTGGTATTGGTAATTTTTCTTTCGAAATATCAGCTAAAGATAGAGAACTGATATTTATACACAGCATTAAGCAAACAAATATCCTATTCATCTTCTTCAGATTCAAGTAAAGTATTATCCTGTTTAACTACAACGTAACTTCCTGCCCTAAATTGAGTTTTTATCCGATTGATTTCGTTCTCGCTGATACCTATAGATTTCAGAACAGCACCCCCTAATTGTAAACCAGTTTCGTAATCTTGAGGAATAATTGTAGTTACTCCAATATCATAAAATTCTGTACAATTCTTTAAGTCTTTTAACCTAATAATAACTTCAAGATCAGAAAAATTATTTTTAATGGTTCTAGCTGTTTTCTTGATAGTGATTGGATTGCTCATTGTTAATACAATAGTTAATGCTCTATCGGCTCCAACAGCTTTTAAATTACTTATCTGCGATGTATCACCAATAAAAACTGGTAAGCCGTTTGCTATTTCCTCTGCAACGACTTCGCCATTAACATCCAATGCTATATAATTTACCCCTTCCGCTTCCAGAACTTTAGCTACCATCTTTCCTACTTTACCGAACCCTGCAATAATAACGTGATTGGCTAGATCACGTGCTCCATATTCAATAATCTGTTCTGGAGTTCTTCCGAGCCCCTTTTCTATTTTTTCGGCAACTTTTTGGCCTATCATGGCAAGTAAAGGCGTAAGAGCCATTGAACAAGTTACAACCAATAATAAAATATTTGCAACACTTTCTTCTAGAACTCCATATTCTTTACCAAGGTTAAATAAAATAAACGAAAATTCTCCCCCTTGAGAAAGCAATAAACCGGTATGAATAGCTACCCCCTTATTAAATCCAAATAATATACATAATCCAGCAATAATAATTGCTTTTAAAAGGATCAGGGCGAAGCAAAAAGTGATTATAGTTGAGATTTGTGAGTATATTTCCATTACATCAATCTTCATTCCTACACTCATAAAGAAGAGACCAAGCAACAAGCTTTTAAAGGGATAAATACTTTCGTGAGCCTTAATTCTAAATTCTGTCTCGGCCACAAGAACTCCGGCTACAAAAGCCCCAAGAGCAAGAGAAAGGCCGAAATGCTCTGTCCCCCAAGAAGCTGAAAGAACTACTAACAAAGTTACAGCAATCGGTAACTCACTGCTCTCGCTACCTGAATCTGAAGATATAAAAGAAAACAAAGGTCTAAGTAACAATCTACCAGCAATAAAGATAACCGCTAGAGCAACAATTGCCTTTAACAGTGAATAAACAAGTACAGTTACCAGCGGTTCTTCACCATTACCTCCGAGAATAGGCACGATAACAAGTAATGGTACAACTACAAAATCTTGTAATAGTAAAATAGCAAGAGAAATCCTCCCTATTTGCATGGACTGGCTTTTGGTTTCATTAACTACTTGCATTACTATGGCAGTTGAAGACAATGCAAGGCCGCCGGCGATAATTATGGCCGAATCATTATCCCCTGTTACCAAGACTATAGAACCAGCAATAAGAAGTACGGTAATAAATACTTGCAAAGATCCGAGGCCAAAAACATATCGCCTCATAGCTTTGAGTCTTTCTATAGAAAGTTCAAGCCCAATAGCAAATAGTAAGAATACGACACCTAATTCCGCAAGCAAAGTAGTTTGCTCATAAGCCACAATTTTCATTCCATGGTCCCCTATCATGGCTCCGGCCACTAAGTAACCAAGTACCGGACTCAGATTTAATCTTTTGAAAATAGCAACTACAAACACTGCGGCTGCGATTAACATAATAATTACGACTAGAATCTGGCTCTGCATTAAATTCTCTAATTTTTAGTTATTTATACTTTTACATCTTAGGGTACATCTTATGTACTTATTTTTTCTTTCCCCATAACTCTTCCAGTTTAAATTTTTCTCTTGCCTCAGGATGAAAAATATGAACGATAACATCTCCGGCATCCAGTAAAATCCAATCTGAATTATTCAGCCCTTCAGCAGAAGCCGGCCACTGCGCATTATGTTTTAATTCATACACTAGATGCTCTGCTATTGCAGCAATGTTTTTTATAGACCTACCGCTAGCAAAAATCATATATGTTGCCAGTGGTACCTCATCTCCTAGTTTAAGTACGGTAATATTTTGAGCATTTTTTTCCTCTAATATCTTGACAAGAAAATCCTTTAGGTCATTTGGAGTATCAATCATTAGCTTTGTTTATTAATAATTATTTAATCTAAGGCGATGAAATAATATACACCATGCCTTTGTGAGTTATTATATTATCAGTTCAGGATTTCGCAACAAATGGTTTGAATTTTCTAAAACATATAAGGTATTTTCTCACCAATCTATCAAATAAGCTAAAAGCAATTTTATAAAGTAACGGCATTTCTTAAAAAATTTAAAGATTGCAAATTATAAAATTTTTTTGTAGCCTCCATTATATAATTTGTTAAATAATAAGATTTTTACATATGGCTATTTCTGAAGAAGAGTTATTATCGATACTACAACAAAAATTTCCTAATGCAAAAATACAGTTAAAGGATTTAGCTGGGGATAAGGATCATTATTCTTTAGAAATAAGCGACCCTTCATTTAAAAATATTTCATTAATCAAGTAGCATAAATTAATTAATACAGCTTTAGCAGAAGTATTACATAGTAAATTTCACGCTATAACTATTAAGACCAAACATGATTAGAAAATAAAATAGTTTTCCTTCTAATTCTTTTTACTGAAAAACATTAATAACCTATTTCTAACTTCCTCGGCTGCATTCTCTGCTAAGTCAACCATAGAATCCTGCCTTATAACTGAATTGGAATATAACGAAAAATTAGCACTGTAGGAACTCATTTTAGAGAAATTACCTTGGGTTAAGACTTTTAGGTCTTTTTTGTCAATGAGTTGATAGGTAACAGTAATATTTTGTGTTTCCCGAAGAATATCTGAATTACTCTGTATGACATTATAAGAGTTACTAAATGACAATGTCGTATTCAATACATAAAGGCTCTCCTTTGGTGATGGCAAAATGCTTTTTAAATGGTTGTAAAAAGCTGTCCCTTCAATAGTTCTAATAGGGGTAATTTCAACAAATGCAAGAAAATTCTCATTATGCGCTTCAACTTTATAAGCAGGTCTAAAACCGCATGAAACTTGCCCAAAAAAGGCAAGCATAAAAAGTAATGTTTTGATATGTTTAAATACAGATAAAAGAGTTTTTATTTTCATATTGTTTCTAGAATAAACTATTACTCCTTATTACTAGCAACAATTTTCGCTTGATTTTCATTATTTGAATTTCTATTTCTCTGTAAATTACCTCTTCTTCTGTTAATTCTTTTACGTGATTTTCCTCCCACATGCTTATTCCTATCATTAAGTAATGGTTCTGGCATATTTGCTTCTTGCTGACCATTACTTTGAGTAATATCATTATTTTGGGCAATCTCATTTGCTACAGTTTCTTCAACAGCGTCAGATTTTAACATATCTTCATTATACTGATTTCGCTGGACTAAATTATGTTTTTGAACTTTTTTATTTTTAGGACTTGTTTTTTGACTTTCTGAAGTTTCAATATATATTTCACTAATATCGTGTAATAAAGGTTGTTTAATTATGCTTTCTGATTTGTTTTTTTCTGATAATTTAATTTTTTCTATTGAATAGCTATCAGCTGTTGCTTCTTTGTCTATGTGGAAGTTAAGCTTTATAGAATATTTTTTCTCAATAAAGGCTATTTCCTCTCTTTTATTATTAAGCAGATATAGCATTGAGGAAGCAATACCATAAACATTTACAATATCATAACGGTTATTGTAAATCTCGTTTTCTATAGTTCTAAGTATTAGCATGGAATTAGACTCATCTGCGCGCACGATACCTTTACCACTACAGTGCATACATATGCTAGAATTTACCTCTAAAAAGGACGGCCGTAACCTCTGCCTTGACATTTCGAGTAAACCGAAAGTGCTTATATGCGAAGTCTGTATCCTCGCTTTGTCTTTGCTTAAAAACTCTCTTAAAGTTCTTTCCACTATCTTACGGTTTCTGACCTCTGCCATATCTATAAAATCCAAGACTAGCAATCCTGATAAATCCCTAAGTTTTACTTGTCTTGCTATTTCCCTTGCTGCCTCAAGATTATTTTTTAAAGCCATTTCTTCAATATTACGTTCACTTGTAGCTCTACCGGAATTTACATCTATTGAAATTAATGCTTCGGTAGGATTAATGACTATATATCCCCCGGATGGTAACTGAACAACTGGTTGATATAATTTTGCCAGTTGGTCCTCAACATTAAACTTAGTAAAAATTGGCGTATTACTTTTATATTCTTTTATCGAACTTAAAGCATACGGCATAATGTCTTTTACAAATTTTACGCATATATTAAAAGCTGCGGTACCTTGTACTATTACTTCTTTCACGTTGCGGTCAAACATATCTCTAATTGTTTTCAATATCAGACCGTCTTCTTGATGGATAAAGGAAGGAGCGTTTGCTTTAAGAGTTGCTTCTCTAATTCTATTCCATAGTTTAACTAAATATTCATAATCTTTTTTGATTTCTAATGAAGTATGGCCCACTCCAGCAGTTCTCGCTATAACACTAGAGGTTTCTTTGTTTTTTTCAGAAAGTAGGCTATTAATAATATCCTTTAACCTTTTTCTTTCATCATGATTGGAAATCTTACGTGAAATACCATTTTGCAATGGTTTATTAGGCATTAAAACACAATACTTTCCAGCTAGCGATATATAAGTCGTTAACGAAACACCTTTGTTTCCCCGTTCTTCTTTGGTCACTTGTACCAATAGAATCTGGCCTTTCTTTATAACCTCCTGAATTTTGTAAGCTTTTCTTGTATCACTATGTACATCTTCTTTAGAAAAACTTTCTACTTCGTTATCTTCAACTTCTATATCAAAATCTGACTGTATTTTTTCATCGACTAATTTTTCTATTTTACTAATATCAATGTCATCATTATCTATAACGTCGTTTCCGATATTCTGGTGTTTTGTCTGTATTAAATCCTCAGAAGTAATTTCAGGTGGAGAAAGTTCATTCCAAGAAGGGGTATCACTTTTTTTATCCCTCGTTAGGATGTTGTAATAATCCGGGTGGATTTCATTAAAAGGGAGGAAACCGCTTTTTTCATCGCCATAATCGAGGAAAGCAGCTTGCAAGGCAGGCTCTACTCGGGTGACCTTTGCTAAATATATATTTCCTTTTATCTGTTTTTTGTTAACCGAACTATATTCAACATCCTCTATATTATTATTCTTATCAAGTAAAACTATTCGTGTTTCTGTAGGGAAATTGGCATCTATTAAAATTCTTTTTTTCATATCAAAATAACTTTTTCTCAATTCTTTACCTGTGGATGCTAAAATGATTTGAATTGATAGCAAACTTGCATCAATTACCATCAATGTACATTTAATTAATTGCTAAACGCTTTAGCTTTTTCAATAATTAGTATACTCTTTAGGTTCATTAGATATGCGTCTTTTTAGTTAAAACTAATTTGCTAAATGACCACAGTCTAAACGAAATTTATATACCACCATCAATATTTTAGCAAATAAATATTTATGAATACAAAGATTAATTATAAGGCGTTTATTCCTTATTTTATCTGCATAACAACATATATTTGCTGCAATCGTGAATATCCAGGTAGTAGAACAAGTTTTGGTCTTCAAGGAGATTCCCGCTGGTCTTTTGATAAGGTATACCATTATGATATACTGGGCTACGTCATAGGGGGTTTAACGTTATTTATTTTTAGTAATTATTTTAATCTCCAAAAAATCATAATTTTTAATTTATTAATATATGCTTTAAGCATATATAATGTAGGTTTCTCCACATTTTCTGAGTTATTCCAAAAAATTTATCCTATGATTTATTCTGCGACAAATTTGGTTATTATAACCTCCTTACTTTATTACATATTTAACGACAAAAAATAGGCCACAAATATTCTATAGGTTTATTTCTTTTTGGTATTTTTATGGCATATTTTTTAGCACAAATAATCTTATATTATATATTTTTAGGAACAGACTATCCGGATTTAATTTTGATACGTATACTAGTTATAATCAATATAATACCAATAACCATTTTCTTGTGTGTTTTTTTGTTAAATTCTTGTTTTCATCAGCCAAAATCCAAAGCAGCAAACAGCCTGATAGTGCTAAAAAATACAGATGTAGAATTATTAGCATCTTTTTCTATTTTTTACATTACAATGACGGTGTTTTATGGATATGAAACGTATAAATTTACCGATAGTCTATTGATGATATCGGTATCGAGCGTAAGATACTATATTCTTGCTGCAATATTAATCCTAGCAATTGTGTTAGCAAAATTTATTTTTGATTATAACCCACATAAAACCAATTTAGTATGTATTACCGCTTTATTATTTATGTTTTGCTCAATACCTTTTTGGTCTAATGATATATGGCTCAGTTCAATTTCCTGGCTTCTAATAGCTATATTTTTATATCTATATTTTTGCTCTAATCTTTTAATAATAGCAGTAAAATTTACTGATTTTTACTTACAATTAGCCATAATATTGTACACATTAGCTGGAGCTGTAGGATATTTTTGCAGTTATATGGCGGCAGAAAATGCTGAAAGTAATGATGATAGGTATAACTTTTTGATTCCTATTTGCCTTATTCTTGCTACTACACTTCTTTACTACCTTTATCGTTATAAGAAAAATCAGTTAGAAAAATGGTAAATATATAAAAATGTCCAAAATATCTGGCGATACCGTTATAGAAAATATCAAAAAGGCTAGTATATATTATCAAGAAATAATTATGCAGCTAGCCCAAAATAAGTCGCTACCTCCAATACCATCTGATTTGTACGATACCGATAAATCGCAGGAAATGGCTACTAAATTATTTGAGCAAATCTTTGAACATCCTGAAAAGGATACCGATATTAATCTAGAATATATACATAATTTACAGAAACTAATCGCTGATTCAGTAGCTAAATTTATGGGAAGGAAAACAGATGACCAACAGAATGATATCTCCTTTTTTGATAAAAGGTTTAGAGATCCCGCTTGGCAACAAAGCATTTATTTTTCCTTCATTAAGAAATACTATATGATTTCTGCTGATTGGATAAAAAAAACCGTTAAACAGTATGAATTGGATAATGATGGAAAAAAGTTTTTAGAGTTTATAACCAGCCAGTTTATTGATGCTCTTTCTCCTTCAAATTTTGCTTTTAGCAACCCGGAAGTAATAAGGGAATCTTTAGAAAGCGGTATGAGTAATATTTGTTAAAGGGATGGAAAATTTTCTTTTAGATATCAAGAAATCAGGCTCTTTACTAACTATTTCCACTACAGATACATCTTACTTCAAAATTGGTAAAAATCTGGCTACTGCAAAAGGAAAAGTAATTTTGCAAAATGATTTGATGCAATTGATTTCTTATAAACCTAAAAAAAAGACGCATTCAATTCCTATCTTTATATTACCGCCATGGATTAATAAATATTATATACTGGATTTATCTGAAGAAAATTCGTTAATAAAATGGTTAGTAGAAAATAATTTTTAGGTTTTTCTTGTATCCTGGGTTAATCCCACAAAAGAATTAGCAGATAAAAATTTTGAAGATTATTTACGCCAAGGAGTAATAGAACCTCTTGAGCATATACAAAAATTAGGGTTTAAAAAAGTTAATGCAACCGGTTATTGTATAGGCGGTACTTTGCTTGCTATAGCTTTGTCCTATTATAAAGCCCAAAATATTAAGATTATAAATAGCGCTACTTTTCTTACTATTTTAATTGATTTTGCTAATCCTGGCGAAATAGGGGCTCTTATTAATAAATCAACAATTGGTTACATAGAGAATAAAGTATCAGAAGTAGGGTATTTAGACGGAAAATATTTATCAAACAGTTTCAGCTTAATCCGAGCTAACGACTTAGTATGGTCATATTTCGTAAATAATTACTTACTTGGCAAATCTCCCGTTGCATTTGATATATTATATTGGAATTTAGATTCAACCAATCTTCCGGCAAAAATGTATATCTACTACATAAAAAATATGTATATTGATAACTTACTAAAAACTCCCGATAGTATCGAAATGTTAGGAGTAAAAATAAATCTTTCTCATATTAACGTACCAAGTTTTCACTTGCGGCAAAAAGCGATCATATAGCCCTTTGGAAATCAGTTTATGAAGGCGTAAAACTATTGGTAGGAGATCGCACTTTCTGTCTTACTGAAGCAGGGCATGTAGCCGGGGTTATAAATCCGGCTACCAGTAATAAATATTCTCATATGATGAGTAATAGTATTTCAGATGATCCGGAAAAATGGTTAGAAAACGCAACAACCCACAATGGATCATGGTGGAATAGCTGGAATAAATGGTTATCTTCTAATAGCGGTAACTTGGTTAAAGCTATTGACTACAATTCTCTTCCTATAATTGAACCTGCTCCCGGAAGTTAGAGTCAATCATTTATTTTGTGTAAGTTGTTGTATTTTTTAATTCCAGTAAATCATGCCTAAAATCCTCGCATAAAATTTCAAATTGATTCAATGCCAAAGACCAATTTTTAATCGGCATGGTCCATTTTTTGGCAGCATTTTTTAGATCCAAAAATACGATTTTTAAAATAGACTTATCATCTGAAAAAACCCCTTTATTGTTGATGATTTTTCTGATTTGACGATTTATCGATTCTATCGCATTGGTAGTATAAATTACCCGCCTAATCTCATCAGGAAAAGCAAAAAGAGGAATAATCCCGCTCCAATTCCTTTGCCAAATATCAGAGATCACAGGATATTTATTATCCCATTTAGCAGCAAACGATTTTAGCTCCAGATATCCTATTTCTTCGCTGTTTGCAGTGTAAATCCTTTTAAGATCCGCTGTGACCGCTTTTAAATCCTTATAAGAAACATATTTTACAGAATTCCTCGCCATATGTACTATACAGAGTTGTACAATCGTATTAGGATAAATGCTATTTATGGCTTCAGGAAAGCCTTTTAATCCATCAACGCATGCTACATATATCTGTTTTATCCCTCTGTTCTTTAGCTCAGTTACAACCTGCATCCAAAACTTGGAACCTTCATTTTTACTGACCCAGATCCCCAGTAATTCCTTTTTCCCTTCCATGTTAACACCTATTGCAAGATATACCGCTTTGTTAATTACTGTATGATTATCCCTTGCTTTAACGTGTATGCAATCCAAATATAATGTTGGATATACATCGTCTAGGAACCTGTTTTGCCATGTAGTAACTTCTTCTATTACTCCGTCAGTGACAGTTGATATAAGGTCCTTGGAAATATTGGTCTGGTATATCTCCTCTAAATGGCCCTGTATCTCACTGACAGTCATCCCTCTTGCATATAGTGAAATCACTTTATCATCAAAACCACTAAATCTCCTAACTCCTTCAGGAATCAATTGAGGTTCAAATTCTCCTTCCCTGTCCCCTTGAAACATCTACGGTAATCTGATGACCGTCGTCATCTATAATCGTTTTTTCATAACTGCCGTTGCGACGATTATTATCGCTCTTGATTATCTTACTATGTTTAGAATAACCTAGATCGTGTTCTAATTCACTTTCAAGAATTCTCTCTACTATTTGCTTTTTAAGTTTATTAAATAATCCACCCGCGACCAAATAATTCAGATGGATCTGCTTTTGATAGTAATTCTTCGACTAATTTAGTATTTATATCTACTTCTTTTTCTGCTAATTTTTTAGCCATTTTTTCCTCTGTATTTAAGTTGCTTTTTTATAGTATCTTCTACTATATCCTTTTGCAACTTACACAAACTATATGACAGACTCGACAGTGTTGTTTTTATTTGTCTGTATTTACATATAGAAAAGAGAAAATGCTATACTCCACATAATTATTCCAATAATAGCATCTAATATTTTCCATGCTATCGGTTTTTGAAAAATAGGTGTTAACAGTCTAGATCCATATGCTAAGGAAAAAAACCAAATAATCGAAGCTATGCTTGCCCTAGCAATATAGTATAGTTTTTGATTTTCTGGCAGCTGTGCACCGATTGTTCCTATAAGCAATATTGTATCTAGATACATGTGTGGGTTTAAGAAACTTATTGCAAGGAGAGTTATGACTGTAGATGAAAGAGATTTTTTGCCTGTTATATGCGTATCCTGTATCGAGTTGCTTTTAAATAAAGCAGAGTAGAAGCATTTAAACCCATAAAAAAACAGAAACAATATACCACCATATTTTGTGGTAAGCATTAGATAATGGTTGGATGCAATCACAAACCCAAGACCTTTAACACCAAGATATATCATAGAAATATCTATAATAGACGCTAAAAGTGCTACTACTAAAACGTGTGATTTAATTAACCCTTGCCTTAAGATAAAAGCATTTTGTGCTCCTATAGCTATTATTAGTCCGGCAGTAGTACTATAACCTTTGATAAATGCAACCCAAAAAAGCTGTGCCATCAAGTGAATATGCCTAGATTACCTTATTGTACAAGAGTTTATTATTACTCGCTATTAAAGTTCAAGTAAAACCTGATTTTGCAGTTTAAACAATTTTGAAGTTCCTTCTTGCGCAAGATTAAGCATTTGAAACAATTTTTGTTGGTTAAAATCAGTTTTTTCTCTGGTAGCTTGTATCTCAATTAAATTACCGCTGGAGTTAAAAACAAAATTTGCATCTACTTCTGCGGTGCTGTCTTCTGCGTAATCTAAATCAAGGATTATCTCACCTTGATATATACCACATGAAATCGCAGCTACTTGATGCTGCAAGGGATTATTTTTTATTATTTTTTTGTCAATTAAAGATCTAATTGCCAAATGCAATACTATATATATAGCTACCTGTAATAGCAGCTGTTCTCGTGCTCCCATCAGTGTTTATGACATCGCAATCAATTATTATTTGTTTCTCTCCTAGAGATTTTAAGTTAGCAGCTGACCGAAAAGACCGAGCAATTAACCTTTGAATTTCCTGAGTTCGTGAACTTTGACCTCCCTTTGTTGCTTCTCTTTGCATTCTTTGCTCGGTAGATCTTGGCAACATTCCATATCCTGCAGTAATCCAGCCGCTATTCTTACCTTTTAGAAATTTAGGCACTGAGTTTTCTAAGGATGCAGAACAAATAACTTGAGTGTTACCACATTTTATTAAACATGAGCCGTCTGCGTTATATAAGACATTTTTCTCAATAAAAACCTCGCGCATTTGGTTATTTTTTCTTTTAGAAGGACGCAACATAAAAACTGATAATACTTTGAGTTATTTATACCTTGAAAAACCATCCCTTTGCACTATATTCTATAGAATAGAATGTAATCAGGCAACTAAAATATCGATTTTGAAAATATGGAAAGAAGCAAAGATAAAAGTAATAGTAAAGACAAAGATTTACAAGGGCTAGAAAAGAAAGTAGCCGGTAGTGAGAAACATAATAAAAATGCAGAAGAGCAAAAACTTCTAGAAGATGAACACGAAGGACAGCAACTTCTTACTGAGGAAAAAGATACTGAGTTAATAAATAATTTAACTGAGGAAATTAAATTAATGCAGGATAAGCTTCTTCGCGCTGTAGCAGAATCAGAAAATATAAGAAATCGGATGAATAAAAAAGTTGAAGAAGCTAGGGATTTCTCAATTGTAGGGTTTACTAAAGATCTTTTACCGGTAATTGATAATTTCTCTAGGGCTTTATCGCATGTTCCAGAAAATATAAATAATGATACTAAAATTATCATTGATGGTGTGAGCATGATAAAAGACGAGCTAATATTCATTTTTAAAAAACATGGTATAGAATCTATAAAACCTAAAGAAGGTGAGGGATTTGATTACAATCATCACCATGCAATATCTCAGGTGGTAACAGATCAATACGAAGAAGGTACAATAGTTAGTACAATGCAAGTGGGGTACAAAATAAAAGATAGGCTGATTAGGCCTGCATCGGTTGCTGTTGCTAAAAAGTAAGCATATTACTATAAATTATAAATTCGTAGAAAATGGCCATAACATATAAAGAGTTTGAGCGTATTGATTTACGCTGCGGAACAATAATAAAGGCAGAAAAGTTTTTGCGTGCTATAAAACCTAAAACCGGCATATAAGATATGGGCAGACTTTGGTGCTGAAATTGGTGTTTTACAAACATCTGCTCAAATAACTGTATACTATACTCCAGAGACTTTGTTAGGCAAAAAAATTATAGGCTGCGTAAATTTAGGAGAGAAGAATATAGCAGGGTTTGTATCTGGCTTTCTGCTAGTTGGCTTTTCGGATAATAATGGTGCAATTTGTCTTGCTTCTGTAGATTTAGAAGTACCAAATGGCAATAAGTTGCATTAACATTTAAGTAACATTCATAAGTTTGAAACTAGTAATTATGGTTTATGCGGTATCTACTTACACAGTTTAATTTAAGGTAACAATTTATGAATAAGTTAATTTTTTGGGGCTTAACGTTTTTAGCTTTTTCAGCTATTATCTATACGGTTTCAGATACTTTAGCTCCATTTATCATTGCCTTTATTTTTGCGTATTTACTACAACCTTTAATAGATAATAATTCTAAAAGGTTTAATGTTCCAAGAGGATTAATTTCGACGGGAATTTTTAGCATATTTATTAGTAGCTTTATTATAATATTTATAGTGCTATTACCGATTATTTATAATCAGAGTGCAGCCTTTATAGCCAAAATACCTAGTTATAAGAACAATTTTAACGCCGGATTAGATTATTTTTTAGCTTGGATTGAGAAATTTGATCCTTTTATTGCTTCTAAAGTTTCAGACTCATTGCAAAATTTTATTAATTCGGCATTTTCGGTAGTAGTAGCCGCCGCAAATAATATTTGGGGATATACCTTAGCGACTATCAATTTCTTTACTATAATTGTATTGGTACCCGTTATTTTGTATTATTTTCTTAGAGACTGGCCCAAAATGGTTAAAGGTGTAGAATCAATCCTGCCTCTTAAGGAAAAAGGTAAAGTTGGAAGGATTTTCTTGGATATTAGCAATCTACTATCTGCCTATATCAGAGGTCAGCTTAATATATGCTTATTACTGAGCCTTTATTATATCGTAGGGTTAAATTTAATTGGTATAGACCTTGCTCTTTTGCTTGGGATAATATCAGGATTTTTAGTGATAATTCCTTTTATTGGAGCCTTTATATCGCTATTTTTAATGTTAGTAAGTTGTTATTTTTCTTATGGAGCCTCAGTTGAAATATTGTATATATTAATCCTATTTGCCATTGCTCATATTATTGAGGGGTATATACTCACTCCTAAGATAATAGGGGATAAAATAGGATTACATCCAGTTTGGATAATATTTGCCGTATTTGCAGCTGGTAGTGTTTTTGGCTTTATAGGTATAATATTTGCTATTCCAATTGCCGGTATAATAAAAATACTACTATTACATATGATTAATTATTATAAATCTAGTAAGATTTATAATAATTAAGGTAAAATTTATTATGAAACAAATAACGTTTTCTTTAAATAACGAATTATCTAATAATTTTAGCGACTTTATTGAATCTAGTTCCAATAGGCTAGCTTTCCAATATATAAGAGATTGGCCAAATAATTTTGGGGTTTTACCATATTCAAAAGTTTTGATAATAAAAGGCCCAAAATCTTCAGGAAAAAGTTTTTTAGCTAACTTATGGGCAAAAAAAACTAATGCCTTATCCTTAAAGAAAAATCATGAACTAACAAACGCTATCTTAGAACATCATCAAACTTTTATCATTGATGGGTTTGATTCTACGTGGCGGGAGCGAGATATATTGCACTATTTCAATATATTGCATGAAAATAATAAATATTTATTAATTACTTTAACTGAAATGCCAAAGCTAAATCTGGCTGATTTATCTTCTAGAATAAATTCAGTAAATAAAGTTGAAATTTCTATGATTGATGACGAATTAATGAAAATCTTAATTTTTAAGCAATTTTCTAATTTTTCACTTGTTATTAGTGAAGATGTTATAAATTACCTTGTTAAGATTCTTCCTCGGGAAGTCCCAAAAATTTTATCGATTATAAGTGAAATTAATCAAAGTTCTTTGGCCAGTAAAAGAAAAATTACTATACCTTTTATAAAACAAATATTTAAAATTAAAGGTACTGTAATAACCAGCAGTCTACTTTTGTATATTAGCCGTTAATCTTTTTGGAGTTTGCTAATAAATCTCGTAAAATCTTTATATACAGAGGCAAATCTTATATAAGCAACTGGATCAATTTTTATAAGTTCTTTCATGATTAATTTTCCTATTTTTCGAGTGGTTATTTCTCTAATATTATCACTTTCTAGTTCTAATATTACCCTATCATTCATCTCTCCTATTTGTTTTTGAGAAAAACTTCTTTTTCTCAAGGCTGTAGCTATCGATTTCTCAATTTTAGTACGATCAAATGGTCTTTTTGCTCCAGACCTTTTACGACTATTAGTTCTCTCGTCTGGATACGTTCAAAAGTAGTAAAGCGTCACCCGCAGTTACTGCAATATCTTCTGCGCCTTACTATGGAACCTTCGTTTGTAGTTCGGGAGTCTTTTACGCCAGTTTCATCCTTTTCACAAAATGGGCATTTCATAATTATTAAGTTATGTAGTTGAACATTTAGATGCTAACAGCTGATCCCGGTGTTCCAAAATTTTTTGCAAGTAGGAATTCTATTAAAAAATCCGTGCCTTTGGCAGAAGAAAAAATTTCCTTAAGGCTTTTTAGGTCAAGTTTTTCTAAAGCTAATAAGGTGTTTCTAGGGCATTTTTTTACATACGATTTATTAAAACTTTTATCAAAAGCATGGTATTGCCTCCATAAACTATTTTGGTAGATAACGTATTTTAATGCTTGGTTATATGATTTAAAGCTTTTATAAAACGATTCCGGTAGTTTATTGTTAAATGATTTTTTAGGTTATCGTAGGAGGGGTTATCAATAATTTTAGCATCCTCGAAAGGGAAAGGTTTATTCCAATCATTTGTATTTAGTTTATCGCTATAAAATACCCTTACAAATGGCAATTCTCCATAACGAACGTGCTGATGATTTCGTATACCGGAATTATCAATGGCTATCGGGTATATTTTAGACTCATCAGTATAAGCTAGTAAATTATGCGCTCCTGAGTCCCATTGACCAAAAACAAAATAAAATATTTTTAGATTATCTTCGTCTTCTTTGCTAAATTTTTTGAATATTTCTCATATTCTCCATTTTTTAATAGGTCAATAGGGGTGCTAACAAAAAGCTGTAGTGAACCTTTCATACCATTTATTTTCCTTAAAACAGTAGGAGGAATATAAGGGAAACCTAAAAATGAACAGAGGCTTGGTACGCTGCAACTTCAGCCTTAGCATCTCCTTGATCGTTAAGGGGTAAGCTTTTAAACACAGCTTTTATTCCATTTTCTAAAGTAATGAGAAATACCCGGCCGTCAAATTCAGCTTTTTTACCTTGTGCTATTAAAGCTTCTTTCATAGGTTTAATATCGGTAACTTTTGCAGTTCTAAGAATTTTGGTAATTTCATGGTTATGCCAGTTTGCCGGATGTTCAAATTCATGAGCATAAGAATAACTGAAACTTAAGCAAGAAATAATTAAATAAGTAATTATTAATTTTGTCGGTAATACCTTTGGAATATCTTTATTCATAAAATTTTTTTTATTTATTATGATATATTGGAAACTCTGCTGTTAACTCTTTTACCTTTGTGAGTACCATTTTTTCTGTATCAGAATTATTGTCTGATATTTTGAGTGAATCCAATATATCGGCAATTAAATTACCTGTTATTTCAAATTCCTTTTCTTTAAAGCCTCTTGTTGTACAAGCAGGACTACCCAATCTAATCCCAGAAGTGATAAAAGGGGATGTGGTATCAAAAGGGACACTATTCTTGTTTGAGGTAATCCCTGCTCGGTCTAAAGAGTCGGCAGCTAGTTTGCCAGTAAGTTTATGTTTCCTTAAATCAACTATTACCATGTGGTTGGTAGTACCGCCGGTTAAAATATCATAACCCCTTGCTTCAAGTGTAGCTCCAAGTGTTTTGGCATTGCTTACCACTTGTTTGATGTACTCTCTAAATTCATCAGTTAATGCTTCTTTAAAAGCAACAGCTTTGGCCGCAATTACGTGCATTAATGGCCCTCCTTGCAGGCCTGGGAAAATTGCTTTATCAATCTTTTTAGCGATTTCTGGATCATCCAAAAGAATAATACCGCCTCTTGGTCCCCGTAGGGTTTTATGAGTAGTAGAAGTTACAACGTTGACATGAGGAAATGGGCTTGGATGTTCTCTGGTTGCAACGAGGCCGGCGATATGAGCAATATCAGCCATAAGATAAGCACCCACCTTATCGGCAATTTCCCTAAACCTTTTAAAATCAAGCATTTGCGTATAACAGGAAAACCCAGCAATGATTAACTTGGGTTTATGTTTAAGGGCTAGCCTTTCTAATTCATCGTAATCAATAAGGTAAGTTTTTTGGTTAACATGATATAAAACCGGTTTAAACCATTTTCCTGAAATATTTGGTGTAGCACCGTGGGTGAGGTGTCCGCCGCTATCTAAGGACATACCGAGTATAGTATCTCCAGGTTCCAATAGAGCGAGGTAAACGGCTTGATTAGCTTGTGAGCCCGAGTGTGGCTGAACATTAGCATAAGAACAGTTAAATAGCTTTTTAGCTCTTTCAATAGCGAGATTTTCAGCCTTATCAACTTCATGACATCCGCAATAATATCTTTTACCACAATATCCTTCAGCATATTTATTAGTCATAATTGATCCTTGAGCTGACAGAACCGCTTTACTTGCAAAATTTTCAGAAGCTATTAATTCTATATAATCTTCCTGCCTTTTTGCTTCTGATTTTATTGCTTCAAAAATTTCAAAATCGGTTTCTTCGAGTATTTTATTAATATGATTCATAGCTTCCTATTTTAGGGTTAATTAATTTTTAAATATACAAAGGATGAGCTTAATTTGCTATAGAAAGAATCAAAATTATTTTTCTGCTAATTCACCGTTTTCATAAAAACTCGAAGCAGTTTGGAAGAAACTTATTGCTTCGTGCATTAAATTTTCAACATTATGATCAATTTCATGTTGTTTAGTTCCTGATACTTGGTGAGCTTTAGCTTTGCTATTTGGTGCTAATATTATCAAATGTCCATCTTTCATGTAACCTAGTAATTGATAAGTACTGATAAAAGCTCTATTTGCTGGAAAATTGAGTATATCTGTGCCCCATAATTTAGTCTTGTGTGGGAGATTTAAAATTCCCAAAACTGTGGGGATTATATCAATTTGACTTGCTAAATTATCTACTTGTTTACGTTTTAAGATCTGAGGATTATAAATCATTAAAGGTATATGATATTGTGCAACAGGCAAGTTGACTTTTCCAGCACTTGCTGCACAATGATCTGCGGTAATTACAAAGATGGTATCTTTAAACCACTCTTTTTTTCTTGCTTCTCCAAAAAATTTACCTATGGCATAATCGGTATATTTTACTGCTGCATTTCTGCCTCCTCCAGAAGGTAAGTCTATTCTTCCCTCCGGAAAAGTATATGGACGATGATTAGAAGTTGTCATAATTAGAGAATAAAACGGTTTCCCAGCTTTATAATTTTTATCTAATTCTTTTAACGCTTTAAATAGTAGGTCTTCATCTGCTACTCCCCAAACGTTTGAGAAACTTATTTCTTCAGAAGAAAAATCACTGCGGTCAATAACTTTATAGCTATTAGAAGAGAAGAATTTATTCAAATTATCAAAATAACTATATCCTCCAAAAATAAAACTAATATCGTATCCGGCATTTTTAAAAATTGTGCTTGCATTAAAAAGGTTTGCATTATTAGGTCTGCGAATAATAGAGGAGCCAGGTGTCGGAGGTACAGATAAACTGACAGCTTCAAGACCTCTTACAGTTCTTGTACCCGTAGCATAAAAATTAGTAAAGAAGATGCTATCATCAGCTAATTTATCAAGATTAGGAGTTATCGAGTCGGTGTTGCCAAATTTTCCCATAAATTTAGCACTCAAGCTTTCTACCATAATTACTACGACATTGTATTTTTTAGTATCTAGATTATTATTTTTATTTACGTATCTTTCTATATTTTGGTTATTAAAAAATTCCTGATTTGGCTGCCTAATATTAGCTCTAACTATACCTATTGCAGTATTCTCGGATATTTTTTGGTAGAATTGATTATAATTTAAACTATTGTTAAAAAATGCTGTAAAAAATTCATAACCGCCATTTTTTCCTATTTCTACAGCGTATCTATTGGTACTTAAAGTAAACTTTTCCGAATCATAAAATTTTAAAAAGCCTAAGCTCAAAGTGAATAAAATTAACGCATATATTAAATAATATCTTATATTTATCTGTGATATTTGATGAAAAATGTAATTCCTTAAAAAATATATCAGCAGTATAGAACTTATAATAAAAGCAAATAAAATCTTATGTATAGGCAGCGACTCAACTACAGTACCGATGATTTCATGAGTATAGATTAAGTAATCTACAGCGATGAAATTAAAATTAGTGCCAAATTCTTCCCAGAAAATAATTTGAGCGATTAAAGTAAATATAAGGATAGAGTGAATTAAAAAATAAGCTCCAAGTGAACAAAGTTTGTGTATTTTAATTTTATTCCGAAAAGTAATATGAAAACAGCTGCTAATTACTAATACTAGAGGAAGGAAATAGGTAATAGCTATAAAATCATTAATAATTCCTACTAAAAATATACCAGGAAGCTCAGATACGTTTATTTGATTTTGTGTGAGACCAAATAAGCCTAAACAAGTTCTGTTAAATAATTGAAATATTAAATATATTCTAATAATTGCTAGATCAAAAAAACTTTTTAACATCTAAATAAATTATATTATTTTATAATTTTTTAAAAATTGTAGGGCAAATTTCAGCCCTTTATCGTCAATAGAGTGAGCTAAATTGTTAATTATCAATTTCTCATGTTTAATTCCCTTTTCGACAAAATATTTCGCTGCATTATTGGTTTCTTGAGGATCTACCACATCATCCTTATTGCCATGAATTAAGCATATACGAGTTAAACTGTTAACCAGATCAGTCGGTGGCAATAACCTGCCCGAAAAAGCAATAGTTGCTGCATAAGGCTCTGTTTGAGTTAAAGTCAGGTACATTGCTATCATGGCCCCTTGCGAAAATCCAATTAGAATAGTATTGTCGTTAGTAATATTAAGCTCCTTTTGTTTATGTTTTATGAGTTCATTAATTAATGGAGCATTTTTTTCGGCTAATTTTAATACCACCGGAGCTGATCTATCCCGAAGGCTGAACCATTGGCGTCCAAAAGGTGCCATATCATAGGCTTCTATCCCGTGAGGCGAAATAAAATGGCAAGCAGGCATTGCTTTTTGAATATAGGGAACTAAGTTAATCAAATCATTACCGTCAGAACCAAGACCATGAAGTAAGACCACGAGCTTCTCGGGTATTGGAGTGAGGGAAGCTATTTCTGGATAGTCTGAAAACTGGTTTCTTTGCATAACTTATTAAATTATTATTGTTATTTTTAGCTTAAATAAATTTCTTTAGTGACTGCTTTTAATTTTTAACCCTTTAGAAAGTATCCCGTAATAAAAATACTTCAATAACTTGATGGGTAATTATTCTTTTTGGAAAAGTGAAGTTTATAGTAAAAACCATATATTTTACAAGTGTAAACTATAAAGTATTATAATATAAATTTTGCCAAATCCCTATTTTTAATCAACCCTTCTAGTCCTTTAGTAACGAATTCTTTATCAATTAGAATTTTCTTTTCTTTCATCTCGCTCGCTCGAAAACTAATATCTTCAAGTAAGTGCTCTAATATAGTATGAAGCCTTCTAGCACCTATATCCTCGATTTCAACATTAAAGTTTGAAGCATGATGTGCTATTTCTTCAATCGCATCTTGAGAAAAGGTTAGATCAACTTGTTCAGTAGCAATTAAGGCTGTATATTGCTTTATAAGGCTAGTTTCCGGTTCAAGCAATATTTTAATTAGATCTTCCTTAGTCAGAGATGCCATTTCTACTCTAATAGGAAGCCTACCTTGCAATTCCGGCAAAAGATCGGAAGGTTTTGATAAGTGAAAAGCTCCAGAAGCTATAAATAAAATATGGTCAGTTTTAATGGTGCCGTATTTTGTTACAACATTTGTTCCTTCGATCAAAGGCAGTAAATCCCTTTGTACGCCTTCTCTGCTTACTTCTCCTCCTTTTCCTTCTGACCGTGAAGTTATTTTATCTATTTCATCAAGGAAAACTATGCCGTCATTTTCAACCGATTTTAATGCAGCTGAAACTATTTTCTCCTGATCTACCATTTTTTCTGATTCTTCAGAAGTAATAACCTGTAAGGCTTCCTGAACGGTTAGTTTTTTTAATTTAGTTTTTTCTCCACCGAAAGCTTTACCAATCATATCACTAATATTTAGAACTCCCATGGCAGCTCCAGGCATACCTGGGATTTCAAAACTTCCTCCACCGATAGGGGGAGTATAATTTACCCCAATTTCTATTTCAGAATTATTAAGTTCTCCTGATAAAATCTTTGCTTTAAATTTATCTCTGGTTTCAGGAGAAGCAGTTTTTCCGACTACGGCATCGAGGATCCTTTCTACTGCGTGAAGTTGTGCATTTTTTTCCACTTCAGCTTTGGCTTTTGCTTTATATGAGTTAACAGCAATTTCAGCTAAATCCCTAATTATCGATTCAACGTCACGTCCGACATAACCTACTTCAGTAAATTTTGTTGCTTCTACTTTGATAAAAGGGGCGTCAGCTAATCTTGCAAGCCTTCTGGCTATTTCAGTTTTACCTACTCCGGTAGAGCCAATCATCAAAATATTTTTAGGTGATATTTCGTTTTTCATGGGTTCCTCTACATGGAGTCTTCTATATCTATTTCTCAGGGCAACAGCTACAGCTTTTTTAGCAGTATGTTGACCTACGATAAACCTATCTAGTTCGGCAACTATTTCTGCTGGAGTCATACCCATATTTTGTTTTGAACTCATATTACTTTCTCAATGATTATGTTATGATTAGACATTACGCATATATCTGCTGCGATGTGCATTGATTTTAAGGCAATTTCTTCAGCAGATAAGTTAGTGTCTACAGACATCAAGGCTCTGGCGGCAGATAGAGCAAAAAATCCACCGGATCCTATCGCTGCCATATTGTTTTCTGGCTCTATTACATCTCCGTTACCTGAAACTATAAGAATATTATTTTTATCTGCAACTATTAACATAGCTTCCAGACGACGTAGATATTTGTCCGTGCGCCAATCTTTAGCAAGTTCAACTGCACTTCTAACAAGCTGGTTAGAGTGTTTTTCCAGTTTTGTTTCTAAACGTTCAAAAAGCGTAAAAGCATCAGCAGTAGAACCAGCAAACCCTGCCACTATTTTATTATTACATAAAGTACGGAGTTTTCGGGCAGTGGATTTCATAACCATATTGCCAAGAGAAACCTGACCATCAGCAGCTATTACAACCTCGTTACCTTTTTTTAGGCAAAGTATGGTAGTCCCTCTTAGCCCAGTATTGTTATTTAAATTATCTGACATAAAATTTTTTCTTTATAAATCTTGTACAAACTATCAATTTAGTAGATAATTACCAAGGATGAATTTTACAAGTGTAACTAATGAATTTATACTCTATATACGCAAACTACGACGATAAAAATTCTGATCCGGTAATAATTAAACAAGGATTTTTACCTGCTGCTGGAGTTTTTAATATGTTTTGGGCGGTTTATCATAAAATGTGGTTAGTTGTCATTTTAGTGATAATAGTTAATTTTATTATCATTTTCTTTAGGGAGACCGAAGCAATTTCCTTAATAGGAAATTTAAAATATATCGTTCAGTTTTTTATCTTTGGTTGTTTTGCTGCAGAAATTAGAGAATATTATGCTAGAAAAAGAGGGATGCAGTTAGATGATGTAATACTTGCTACTTCTGAAGAAGAAGCAGAGCTGAAGTATATGACAAGAACTAATATCTAATTTTTAATAAAAATATAATAAATATCATATGTACGATACGAATAATATTTTCGCTAAAATAATCAGAGGTGAAATACCATCTTCTAAGGTTTATGAAGATGAGCATCTTATTGCCATAAATGATATAAATCCTGTTGCTCCTATACATATCTTAGTTATTCCAAAAGGTGAGTATAAAAATTTTGATGAATTTAGTCAAAAAGCTCGGCCAGAAGAATTAACCCATTATTTTAGAAAAATATCTGATATAGCTCGGTCTCAGGGAGCACAAGAATATCGTGTTATTAGTAATATCGGCTTATCTTCAGGTCAAACTATTTTCCATTTTCATACGCATATCATTGCTGGAGCGAGCTTTAGTAAATTAATTTAAAAATAAATATAAAAATGAAAAAATATAATGTAGCTGTAATAGGTGCAACAGGTAACGTTGGGCGAGAGATACTTAATTCTCTTAGTCAAAGAAGCTTTCCTGTAAACAAAATTTTTGCAGCAGCTTCTCTTGATTCGCTGGGGAAATCGGTAAGTTTTGGTAATAATACTATTAAGGTATGCCAAATATCGGACCTTGATTTTTCTGATATTGATTTTGCTTTTTTTTGTGCGGGTTCAAAAGTATCAAAGCAATATGCAAAAATAGCAGCAAGTAAACGATGTACGGTAATTGACAAATCTTTTTTCTTTAGGCTAGAGAATGATGTGCCGCTTGTTGTGCCTGAGGCAAATATTTCTGTCTTAAAAAACTTTAAAGCTGGCGGCATTATAGCTAGTCCTAATTGCTGTGCTATACCCCTTGCAGTAGCTTTAAAACCTTTAGATAATGCAGCTAAAATAAAACGAATAGTAGTTTCTACTTACCAATCAGTTTCAGGTACCGGGAAAGAAGCTATGGATGAACTATATCTCCAAACCAAAGCTAAATTTATTTTTGAAAATATTCCACCAAAAGTCTTTCCGACACAAATTGCATTTAATTTACTTCCTCATATCGGTGATTTTCGTGAAGATGGTATTACTGACGAAGAATACAAGATAGAGCATGAACTAAAGAAAATTATCGGCAGGGATATTAGAATCAGCGTAACATGTGTGCGAGTTCCTGTTTTTGTTTCACATTCTATGTCGGTTAATGTAGAATTTGAAAATCAAATAAACGCAAAAGAGGCAGAAGAAATTCTTTCAGAATTAGACGGAATTATCACTTATAGTTGTAATAATGAAATAAAATATGCAACGCCTGTTGACGTTGTAGAAGAAGATGGAGTATATATCTCCAGAATAAGAGATGACAATTCTTGTAAGAATACTATTAACATGTGGATAACTACTGATAATTTACGTAAAGGTGCTGCGCTAAACGCAGTCCAAATAGCTGAAGAATTAATTTAAAGTTGTATAAAAACGATCAAATAAACTACAAAGGATTTTAAATGTACTTAACAAATGAAAATTTAACTCTTGTAAAAAAATAAATCTTTATTTGTTTCCCTCAAGTATTTAGATTCACAAGGTAATTTAAATCAAATTGATAGTGCTGCTAAAAATATCTTAACTGATCTTCATAACCACGGGTTTGAAGTCAGTAAAAATATATGTTTACTGCCTATTGATTCCAAGGGTTTTGCTGACCCTTTTCGGGTTTTACCTACCACAAGTTTCTTGTGTGTTAATCTAGCAGACGACTTAAGCATTAGAAAATATGCTAGTAAGCTGGTTTATGATTTTCTTCCTAATATGGTAGCGACATTTGAAGCCGAATTAAAATTCGGGATAGAACCTCAAGTAGAAGAAAGTGATTTGTGGAAAGTAGATCCGTTTGATTGTCATAGTAACTTGCGTAGTGATATTCTTGAAACATTAGAAAAAATTGAGGTAAAAACCACTATTCATATGCCTGGAAATAAAAAAGGTGAATGTATAGTAGGGTTTAAAGGAAAAAATATTATAGATCTAGCTGATAATTTTATTCTGGCCAGGTTTGTTACAGATAATATCGCTGCAGATTATGGTTACAGGGTACTTTTTAACCACGATAAAGAACCAAATCTTAAATTGATTTTAGTATGTAATAATAATGATGGGCAGATGTTTCTAGAGAATTTTATAGCTAATTATCCTTTCATATTGGAATATAGCACTCTATTGCAAATGAATAATTTAAGCTCTAAATCTTTATCTAAAAGAGTGCTTTTTAATGAAGATTGTAAATTACAAGTAGAATTAACTACTGGAAATCATTTTATTCCTTATATGAATTTTGCCTTTGTTGTTCTTGGTTTTTCAGAAAACTCTGGTATTCTGACGAGATTAAAAGAGAAAGAATTTGTAAAATTTATTAAAAATTACAAGAAGAAATTATTAATAAAAACTAGTTAATATTTAATAAATTATGTATAATACCGATGCAAAAATGTGGTCATTAATATTATGAATGGGAAAGAGGTTAAGAAAAAAGATAATCCATTGAAGATTGCTTTAGATAAATATGAAGCTGCTTTTAAAATTACGTTTGTTTTTGCTTTTATAATCAATTTATTAATGTTGGTTACTCCTTTATATTCTTTGTAGGTATTAGACAGGGTTATAGGAAGCGGTAATTTAGACACGTTATTGTTGCTATCTTTGATTATTGGATCAATATATTTTGTCCATGGTCTTTTGCAGATAGCTAGATCTTTCACTTTAATAAAAGTAGGGGAATGGCTTGATAACACTTTATCTCCAATTATTTTTAGTCACTCAATTTCTGCCTCTGCTACTAAAGTTAATCCGGCTTCGAGTCAACTACTTCGAGATTTTCAGACTTTAAAAACTTTTTTAACTAGTACAGGGATTAATACTGTTTTCGATGCGCCTTGGAGTATAGTATATACTGTAATAATTTTCTTGATTCATCCATATATTGGGTGGATTACAATTGCCAGAGCAGTAATTATTGTCGGTTTTGCATTTTTTAATGCAGTAGCTACTAATAAGTCCCTTGGTGAAGCAACTGAATTCTCAATTAAAGGTATGACCCAAGCTGATGTTGCGAACAGAAATGCGGAAGCGGTAGAGGCAATGGGTATGATTAAAAATGTTACCAAGAATTGGGCGAAATTTAAGAGTCAATCATTTATTTTGTGTAAGTTGTTGTATTTTTTAATTCCAGTAAATCATGCCTAAAATCCCCGCATAAAATTTCAAATTGATTCAATGCCAAAGACCAATTTTTAATCGGCATGGTCCATTTTTTGGCAGCATTTTTTAGAGCCAAAAATACGATTTTTAAAATAGACTTATCATCTGGAAAAACCCCTTTATTGTTGATGATTTTTCTGATTTGACGATTTATCGATTGTATCGCATTGGTAGTATAAATTACCCGCCTAATCTCATCAGGAAAAGCAAAAAGAGGAATAATCCCGCTCCAATTCCTTTGCCAAATATCAGAGATCACAGGATATTTATTATCCCATTTAGCAGCAAACGATTTTAGCTCCAGAGATATCCTATTTCTTCGCTGTTTGCAGTGTAAATCCTTTTAAGATCCGCTGTGACCGCTTTTAAATCCTTATAAGAAACATATTTTACAGAATTCCTCGCCATATGTACTATACAGAGTTGTACAATCGTATTAGGATAAATGCTATTTATGGCTTCAGGAAAGCCTTTTAATCCATCAACGCATGCTACATATACCTGTTTTATCCCTCTGTTCTTTAGCTCAGTTACAACCTGCATCCAAAACTTGGAACCTTCATTTTTACCGACCCAGATCCCCAGTAATTCCTTTTTCCCTTCCATATTAACACCTATTGCAAGATATACCGCTTTGTTAATTACTGTATGATTATCCCTTGCTTTAACGTGTATGCAATCCAAATATAATATTGGATATACATCGTCTAGGGACCTGTTTTGCCATGTAGTAACTTCTTCTATTACTCCGTCAGTGACAGTTGATATAAGGTCCTTGGAAATATTGGTCTGGTATATCTCCTCTAAATGGCCCTGTATCTCACTGACAGTCATCCCTCTTGCATATATTACTCCGGCCTTTAAATATTGAACTAACATTAGAGAAATGATATAATGATATTGTATCAAGAGTAATAACAAAATGTCTAATAAAAAATTATCACCAAGCGATCTCAAGATATTAAGAAAGAAAGCAGTGGAAGCAATAGTTATACATGGAATAAGCAAGAAACAAGCATCTATTACCTTTGGGTTTTCTAGGAGTTCTATATGGAAATATCTTAAAGAGTACAAAATTTATAAGGAAGAAAGCTTTCGCTATAAGAAGCGAGGAGTAAAGGTAGGAACAGGATCTAAAATCAGTAAAAATCAAGAAGAGGAATTAAAATCTAAAATTTTATCACATACACCTGATGAATTGGGAATGGATTATACGTTATGGAATAGTAAAGTGGTACAAGAATATATAGAATCCAATTACCTTTATCAGTATAACAGGCGTTCTATAAGAAAAATTATGAATAGATTGGGTTTTACGTCTCAAAAACCAATTAAATCAGCCTATCAACGTAATCCAGAGAAGATAAAAGAATGGTTAACAGTCACATATCCAGAAATCAAGTCTCGTGCAATGAAAGAAAGTGCTAGAATTTATTGGGGAGATGAAATGGGGATACAATCAACAGATAATCGAGGTAAAACATATGGTCTTAAAGGCAAGACCCCAGCAATCAAGAGAAGTGGCTCAAGATTTAAATGTAATATGCTAGCTGCTATTAGTCCGTAAGGGTTTATGAACTGGATGGTATTTGAAGATAATTTTACCAGCAAAAAGTGTATTGAATTTTTAGGTAGACTGATCAGACAAATTAAGCAGAAAATATTTTTGATATTATTACTCTGGCCTTTAAATATTGAACATTATATAGTAGCATAAGCTATTTCTTTCTTTTTAAAATAATTTTGAATTTTTATACCATTAAACTGAATTTGTGTTAAATAGGACCGTACATTAATTGTTAAATCTTTTACTGATTTTAGTACTCGAAAATTATTGGAGTTAGCTTTGACATCTTGGTTTACAAGTTCTTGTGGATTCATATCAGGACAATATGATGGTAAATAAAACAATTCTAGCTTGTCCTTATGTCTTTCTACATAAGCTTTTACCTTTTTACTGTGATACACTCTATGATTATCTAATATCAAAAATATTTTCTGCTTAATTTGTCTGATCAGTCTACCTAAAAATTCAATACACTTTTTGCTGGTAAAATTATCTTCAAATACCATCCAGTTCATAAACCCTTACGGACTAATAGCAGCTAGCATATTACATTTAAATCTTGAGCCACTTCTCTTGATTGCTGGGGTCTTGCCTTTAAGACCATATGTTTTACCTCGATTATCTGTTGATTGTATCCCCATTTCATCTCCCCAATAAATTCTAGCACTTTCTTTCATTGCACGAGACTTGATTTCTGGATATGTGACTGTTAACCATTCTTTTATCTTCTCTGGATTACGTTGATAGGCTGATTTAATTGGTTTTTGAGACGTAAAACCCAATCTATTCATAATTTTTCTTATAGAACGCCTGTTATACTGATAAAGGTAATTGGATTCTATATATTCTTGTACCACTTTACTATTCCATAACGTATAATCCATTCCCAATTCATCAGGTGTATGTGATAAAATTTTAGATTTTAATTCCTCTTCTTGATTTTTACTGATTTTAGATCCTGTTCCTACCTTTACTCCTCGCTTCTTATAGCGAAAGCTTTCTTCCTTATAAATTTTGTACTCTTTAAGATATTTCCATATAGAACTCCTAGAAAACCCAAAGGTAATAGATGCTTGTTTCTTGCTTATTCCATGTATAACTATTGCTTCCACTGCTTTCTTTCTTAATATCTTGAGATCGCTTGGTGATAATTTTTTATTAGACATTTTGTTATTACTCTTGATACAATATCATTATATCATTTCTCTAATGTTAGTTCAATATTTAAAGGCCAGAGTAATAAGTTAAATAAAGCCCTCTTGAAAGACCCTAGAATCTGGGATAAATGGGATGGCGGCATCGATCAAGATTCAGTTCGCAAAGATATGGCTAAACAAATAGCGGCAGAACTAAATACTGAAAGTAAGTTAAGCAAAAGTGAGAAGTTAATAAAAGGATTCGGAAAATTCTGTAAAAAAATTGGCCTTGGGAAGATTGGCGATGCTTGTTTAAAATATACTCAAGAGGTTACTGTTGTGCGCCAGGTGAGAGAAGTCCACTTTCAAAAGAAAAGAACAATGCTAATTTAGTTAATTTATTTGTTAACTAAATTAGAGTTTAAATTAAATTGAATGAGGAAATATAGTATGTCAACAATTAGAGAAGTGCTGTACCAGCACATCAAAGGTAACAGCCAAAGACAGATAGCCAGATCATTTGATCTATCGAGGGATACAATAAGAAAATATATTGAGTTAGCAAGACAAGAAAATCTCAGTATTTTAGCTAGTGATTCTGAATTAAACAGGATAGCAATCAAGGTTGAAGAAAAATTATATAAGAACGAACCTATACAGAAAGCATCTGCGATGATAATGCTTGCAGAATATAATGAGGCAATAGGGAACTGGCTAAAACAAAGAAGTATAACCCACACCCAAATTCGGCGTTTACTATTATCAGAAGGTGTGAAAATAAGTAATCGGAGTATTAACCGATATATTCAAAAAGCTTTTCCTAAGCTACCCAAGAGTACTATTCATATAAAGACTGAACCGGGTCAAGAAGCTCAGGTAGATTTTGGTTATATTGGCAAGATTTAGGATGTTAATGGTAAAAATAGAAAACTTTATGCTTTTGTAATGACTCTGTCCCATAGTCGTTATCGTTACGTAGAGTTTGCTTTTTCACAGGACCAAGTTAGTTGGGCTCAGCTCCATGTAAATGCTTTCAACTTTTTTGGTGGTGTACCCAGTAGAGTAATATTGGATAATTTAAAAGCCGGGGTCATTAAACCTGATATTTATGACCATACTTTAAATGAGACTTATTCAGAATTATCAAGGTTTTATGGTTTTACAATAGATCCAACTAAAGTTTTTAAGCCGGAGCATAAAGGCAAAGTGGAGCGCTCTATTAGGATAGTTAGAGAACAACTTATAGCCGGTAAATCATATAGCAATATTGAGGCTAATATTGAAGCGATCAAGTGGTGTAAAAATGAAATATCACATAGAATATGTACTACAACAGGATCAAAGCCAATTGATACATTTTTATTGGAAGAAAAGGAATGTTTACTTCCTATACCGTCAGGTATTTTTGATATGCCGATTTGGACTACCTGCACAGTACAAAAAGATCACCATTTTATGGTCAAAGGTAATTTTTATTCGGTGCCAACAAAATATATCGGGGAAGAGGTTAGTATTCGTATTGGGCTAAAGACCGTTACAGCCTATTATAAACACCAGATCATAAAAACCAATCCGAGGAATTATAATAAAGGTCAATGGATTACCGACGAAAAAGATTACCCAAAATTGAGTCTGTCATATAGTTTGTGTAAGTTGCAAAAGGATATAGTAGAAGATACTATAAAAAAGCAACTTAAATACAGAGGAAAAATGGCTAAAAAATTAGCAGAAAAAGAAGTAGATATAAATACTAAATTAGTCGAAGAATTACTATCAAAAGCAGATCCATCTGAATTATTTGGTCGCGGGTGGATTATTTAATAAACTTAAAAAGCAAATAGTAGAGAGAATTCTTGAAAGTGAATTAGAACACGATCTAGGTTATTCTAAACATAGTAAGATAATCAAGAGCGATAATAATCGTCGCAACGGCAGTTATGAAAAAACGATTATAGATGACGACGGTCATCAGATTACCGTAGATGTTTCAAGGGGACAGGGAAGGAGAATTTGAACCTCAATTGATTCCTGAAGGAGTTAGGAGATTTAGTGGTTTTGATGATAAAGTGATTTCACTATATGCAAGAGGGATGACTGTCAGTGAGATACAGGGCCATTTAGAGGAGATATACCAGACCAATATTTCCAAGGACCTTATATCAACTGTCACTGACGGAGTAATAGAAGAAGTTACTACATGGCAAAACAGGTCCCTAGACGATGTATATCCAATATTATATTTGGATTGCATACACGTTAAAGCAAGGGATAATCATACAGTAATTAACAAAGCGGTATATCTTGCAATAGGTGTTAATATGGAAGGGAAAAAGGAATTACTGGGGATCTGGGTCGGTAAAAATGAAGGTTCCACGTTTTGGATGCAGGTTGTAACTGAGCTAAAGAACAGAGGGATAAAACAGATATATGTAGCATGCGTTGATGGATTAAAAGGCTTTCCTGAAGCCATAAATAGCATTTATCCTAATACGATTGTACAACTCTGTATAGTACATATGGCGAGGAATTCTGTAAAATATGTTTCTTATAAGGATTTAAAAGCGGTCACAGCGGATCTTAAAAGGATTTACACTGCAAACAGCGAAGAAATAGGATATCTGGAGCTAAAATCGTTTGCTGCTAAATGGGATAATAAATATCCTGTGATCTCTGATATTTGGCAAAGGAATTGGAGCGGGATTATTCCTCTTTTTGCTTTTCCTGATGAGATTAGGCGGGTAATTTATACTACCAATGCGATAGAATCGATAAATCGTCAAATCAGAAAAATCATCAACAATAAAGGGGTTTTTCCAGATGATAAGTCTATTTTAAAAATCGTATTTTTGGCTCTAAAAAATGCTGCCAAAAAATGGACCATGCCGATTAAAAATTGCTCTTTGGCATTGAATCAATTTGAAATTTTATGCGGGGATTTTAGGCATGATTTACTGGAATTAAAAAATACAACTTACACAAAATAAATGATTGACTCCTGTGTTCTGCTGACATTAAGTCAATAAACAACTTGACGGCATAATGATAGGCAAATGGAAAAATAGCCCCTATTACAGGAGCTATAAGCATTCCTGCATAATACCATTTATAAGGCTTTATATGTTGCCAGAAAAAGGAAATTATAGATAGGTTTTTCATATTATCATTTTATCCCTAACTTTAAGCCAACTATTCCTATTAAAATCATTCCAACAAAAATTATATTCTTAACCGAAATCGGATCTTTAAGTATTAATAGACCATAAGTAAATACTCCTATTATTCCAATACCGGTCCACACTGCGTAAGCTATACTCATTGGAATGGTTCTAGTGGCTAATCCCAAAAAAATTACACTAAGAGCCATGGAAATTATTACTAAAACCAAAGGAAGAGTAATTTTAAATCCATCGCAGTATTTTATTCCTACTGCCCAAAATATCTCAAATATTCCTGCTGTAAAAAGGTAAAACCAAGCCATATTTTTAACCTATTTATAAGTTTCATGATATAAAGATAAGTAATATTATTACTATATACAATTATTGTTAAATGTTTTGCTTTCCCATAAGCTTACAAATTTAAGCTGCAGAAATAAAGATGGACGAAAAATATTAGAATAGAGAATAACTTTTTACCAACCTAATAGAGTAGACTTAGTATGTTGCTTACTCTCCTATATATAGCCTATTTAGAGTCAATCATTTATTTTGTGTAAGTTGTTGTTGTATTTTTTAATTCCAGTAAATCATGCCTAAAATCCCCGCATAAAATTTCAAATTGATTCAATACCAAAGACCAATTTTTAATCGGCATGGTCCTTTTTTGGCAGCATTTTTTAGAGCCAAAAATACGATTTTTAAAATAGACTTATCATCTGGAAAAACCCCTTTATTGTTGATGATTTTTCTGATTTGACGATTTATCGATTCTATCGCATTGGTAGTATAAATTATCCGCCTAATCTCATCAGGAAAAGCAAAAAGAGGAATAATCCCGCTCCAAAATTCCTTTGCCAAATATCAGAGATCACAGGATATTTATTATCCCATTTAGCAGCAAACGATTTTAGCTCCAAGATATCCTATTTCTTCGCTGTTTGCAGTGTAAATCCTTTTAAGATCCGCTGTGACCGCTTTTAAATCCTTATAAGAAACATATTTTACAGAATTCCTCGCCATATGTACTATACAGAGTTGTACAATCGTATTAGGATAAATGCTATTTATGGCTTCAGGAAAGCCTTTTAATCCATCAACGCATGCTACATATATCTGTTTTATCCCTCTGTTCTTTAGCTCAGTTACAACCTGCATCCAAAACGTGGAACCTTCATTTTTACCGACCCAGATCCCCAGTAATTCCTTTTTCCCTTCCATGTTAACACCTATTGCAAGATATACCGCTTTGTTAATTACTGTATGATTATCCCTTGCTTTAACGTGTATGCAATCCAAATATAATATTGGATATACATCGTCTATGGACCTGTTTTGCCATGTAGTAACTTCTTCTATTACTCCGTCAGTGACAGTTGATATAAGGTCCTTGGAAATATTGGTCTGGTATATCTCCTCTAAATGGCCCTGTATCTCACTGACAGTCATCCCTCTTGCATATAGTGAAATCACTTTATCATCAAAACCACTAAATCTCCTAACTCCTTCAGGAATCAATTGAGGTTCAAATTCTCCTTCCCTGTCCCCTTGAAACATCTACGGTAATCTGATGACCGTCGTCATCTATAATCGTTTTTTCATAACTGCCGTTGCGACGATTATTATCGCTCTTGATTATCTTACTATGTTTAGAATAACCTAGATCGTGTTCTAATTCACTTTCAAGAATTCTCTCTACTATTTGCTTTTTAAGTTTATTAAATAATCCACCCGCGACCAAATAATTCAGATGGATCTGCTTTTGATAGTAATTCTTCGACTAATTTAGTATTTATATCTACTTCTTTTTCTGCTAATTTTTTAGCCATTTTTTCCTCTGTATTTAAGTTGCTTTTTTATAGTATCTTCTACTATATCCTTTTGCAACTTACACAAACTATATGACAGACTCGATGGTGGAGATGAAGGGAATCGAACCCCCGACATTCTGCTTGCAAAGCAGACGCTCTACCAACTGAGCTACATCCCCTAATTTCGAATTTTTGATATTTCAACCTTTTAAGTCAGCTAACTTATATACTGTTGCGCTTTGAGAGTCAATAAATTTTTATATAAGCTAACTTATTATTTAAATGTATTCCAGTATTAATTAGAACCAATACCTATTTTTCTTTAAACCCTTTGAACATTGCATCAATAACAGGATCAAGTAAGTATTTTAATAAAGTTCTAGTACCGGTTACAATTTGCACTTCAGCTTGCATGCCAAGATGTAATTCTATCTTTCTGGTATGGGCTATTTCGTTAAATTCATCCATATTTAGCTCAATACGTGCCAAATAATACCTGCTTGTATAACGATTATCCATTTGATGTTTCTGATCAATAACTATATCAGGAGAAAGGGATACTACCGTACCAGTAAATAAAGGAGTAGTTCTAGATTTAAAAGCACTAAACCGTATTTTAGACTTAAGCCCTACCCTAATTGAATCAATATTTTTAGGTTCTATTTTTGCTTCAATAATTAAATGATCACCGCTTGGAGAAATATCTATAATAGCTTGCCCCGGCGGAATCACACTACCGACAGTATGATAATTGATATTGCGTAATATCATTTCATGAGCTCCACACATTTTTGCTGTTTCAATTACTTTCTCCAGTGATACTTCTTCTGCCATCCTTGCTATATTTTCTTTAATTGTACCACTAAAAAGCTCGATTCCTTGGGGTAAATAGCCGACATGCTCGCCAAAATTTTGCCTATGCCAAGTATATATTACTCTGGCCTTTAAATATTGAACATTATATAGTAGCATAAGCTATTTCTTTTTTTTAAAATAATTTTGAATTTTTATACCATTAAACTGAATTTGTGTTAAATAGGACCGTACATTAATTGTTAAATCTTTTACTGATTTTAGTACTCGAAAATTATTGGAGTTAGCTTTGACATCTTGGTTTACAAGTTCTTGTGGATTCATATCAGGACAATATGATGGTAAATAAAACAATTCTAGCTTGTCCTTATGTCTTTCTACATAAGCTTTTACCTTTTTACTGTGATGCACTCTATGATTATCTATTACTCTGGCCTTTAAATATTGAACATTATATAGTAGCATAAGCTATTTCTTTCTTTTTAAAATAATTTTGAATTTTTATACCATTAAACTGAATTTGTGTTAAATAGGACCGTACATTAATTGTTAAATCTTTTACTGATTTTAGTACTCGAAAATTATTGGAGTTAGCTTTGACATCTTGGTTTACAAGTTCTTGTGGATTCATATCAGGACAATATGATGGTAAATAAAACAATTCTAGCTTGTCCTTATGTCTTTCTACATAAGCTTTTACCTTTTTACTGTGATGCACTCTATGATTATCTAATATCAAAAATATTTTCTGCTGAATTTGTCTGATCAGTCTACCTAAAAATTCAATACACTTTTTGCTGGTAAAATTATCTTCAAATACCATCCAGTTCATAAACCCTTGCGGACTAATAGCAGCTAGCATATTACATTTAAATCTTGAACCACTTCTCTTGATTGCTGGGGTCTTGCCTTTAAGACCATATGTTTTACCTCGATTATCTGTTGATTGTATCCCCATTTCATCTCCCCAATAAATTCTAGCACTTTCTTTCATTGCACGAGACTTGATTTCTGGATATGTGACTGTTAACCATTCTTTTATCTTCTCTGGATTACGTTGATAGGCTGATTTAATTGGTTTTTGAGACGTAAAACCCAATCTATTCATAATTTTTCTTATAGAACGCCTGTTATACTGATAAAGGTAATTGGATTCTATATATTCTTGTACCACTTTACTATTCCATAACGTATAATCCATTCCCAATTCATCAGGTGTATGTGATAAAATTTTAGATTTTAATTCCTCTTCTTGATTTTTACTGATTTTAGATCTTGTTCCTACCTTTACTCCTCGCTTCTTATAGCGAAAGCTTTCTTCCTTATAAATTTTGTACTCTTTAAGATATTTCCATATAGAACTCCTAGAAAACCCAAAGGTAATAGATGCTTGTTTCTTGCTTATTCCATGTATAACTATTGCTTCCACTGCTTTCTTTCTTAATATCTTGAGATCGCTTGGTGATAATTTTTTATTAGACATTTTGTTATTACTCTTGATACAATATCATTATATCATTTCTCTAATGTTAGTTCAATATTTAAAGGCCGGAGTAATAAATTCACTGCTGCTTTTAAAGCTGATTCTGTATAAGTTACCTTATGGTGTTTTTCATAATAACCTTTTAAACCGTTCAAAATATTTAACGTAACCTCTTCGCTAGGTTCTTCAACAATAACTTTCTGGAAACGTCTAACAAGTGCCATATCTTTTTCAAAGTTATTGCGGTATTCCTTAAACGTAGTAGCACCGATACATCGTAATTGGCCACTTGCTAAGGCTGGTTTTAATAAATTACTAGCATCAAGGGCCCCGCTAGTAGTTGAACCTGCTCCAATTATTGAATGTATCTCATCAATAAAAAGAATAGCATTTTTTAATTTTCTTAAACATTCTAACATTGCTCTTATGCGTTCTTCAAAATCCCCTCTAAATTTTGTTCCAGCAACTAGGCTGCCTATATCAAGAGAATAAATTACCGTTTTTTTTAAAAGATCCGGCACGTCTCCTCTAACTATTCTAACAGCAAGACCTTCCGCTATTGCCGTTTTACCAACTCCTGATTCACCAACTAGTAAAGCATTATTTTTTTACGCCTACAAAGAATTTCTATTGTCCTCTGTATTTCTGCCTGTCTACCTATTAAACAATCAATATCATTTTCAGTTGCTTTTGCGTTTAAGTTAACACAATATTTCTGAAGCTCTATCTCTGGAGCACTTAAAATATTATTTTGATTAAAATTGGAGGTATTTGAATTTTTACTAGGCTGTAACTGTCGGCTAATATCAATTTCACTATTCTCTGTATCATCACTATATGATTGCTTTTTTGAACTGTATTGATCAGTGATGGTAGTAAAATTATTGTTTCTGTTATTACAATTTAGTACGTCTCCCCTTTTTAGACGGGCTTGTTTTAAACACGTAAGGGCATAAGAATTATTTTCGAAAAAAAATCAGCAAGGACATTAACTCCAGTGATTGATTTTTGTCCATTTGTTTGACTATGTAAAACTGCTCGCTGTACTATTCTTTGAAACCCCGCTGTGGGTCTTGATTCTTTGAGGTTCTGGTTCACTAATTCAGCAAGACAGTTGTTTAAATAAGTAATGAGTTTTTTGCTAATTATTCTAGGGTTAATTCCATTTTCTAATAACACTAATTTTGCGTCCTTATCATCCATAAGAGCAAGTAATAAGTGTTCATAAGTAGCGTATTCATGCTTGTAGCTAGCAGCTAGATCCAGAGCTTTTCTTAAAGTTAATTCTAATGTATTTGACAACATAGCTATTTGTAATAACTCTAAAAAATATATTAATTAGTAGGTTACTATGTTTAGTTTTAGGTATAAAATAATAATCAAACTTGTTGATTAAAGATTCTAATTGTGTGGTCTTAATATCAACTATTTATAACTTCAAAATAAATTAAGGATTGGTTCATGAAAATTGCTGGTGTATTACAAAACAAGGTTTTGATCCTATTGGTTGTTGTACTTATGGGCTTTATAATGTTTAAGTTACTAACTGTTAATAGAAATCGTAATTTGGCAGAACAAGTTCTTAACCGACAAAATATGCAAGTAATTATTTATGTAAGAGAGGGATGTGTTTATTGTAAGATGGCAAAAGATTTACTTCTAGAGAACAAAATAACTTATGAAGCAATTGATCTTGATTCTAACCCTGAACTTCAAAAAAAACTTATTGAAAAAACAAAACAGACCACAGTACCATATGTTTTTATTAATAATAAATTTATAGGTGGTTATAGTGATCTTCTTAAACTAAAACAAGAAAATAAGTTCTAGAAACGAGTATAATTTACAATATTTTTAAACTAATCGTAAATAATCACTGATGTAAAATTGATGCATAGTGCATTCCAATTCGATACATAAATAGTTAATTAAAAATTATAATATATAGGTTTAATTGCTCTTGCTTACTTGCTTGTTATAATTGAAAGACAACTTAAGAGTACTAGATTTTTGTAGTTTATGAGGAATGTAATGACGGTCAAAATCATAAATAAATCTGGATTAGTGTGTATTTGTCTTAATATTTAATCGTTAAACTTATAGCATTAAAAAGCTTTATTTTGCTTTGTTAAATGTATTTACAATATGAATATCATAATATATAACCCGAATTCTAAGTGTATTTTAGCTAACTATTTTCAAAAATCTTAAAGAGCATTTTATGACATATGTACCAATGGTTGTAGAGCAAACCTCTAAAGGTGAAAGAGCCTATGACATATATTCAAGATTATTAAAGGAAAGAATTGTTTTTGTTTGTGGAGAATTTGAAGACCATATGGCAAATTTAATTATTGCTCAGCTACTCTTTTTAGAAGCCGAAAATCCAGAAAAAGAGGTGTATATGTATATAAACTCTCCTGGTGGAGTTGTAAGTTCTGGTTTAGCAATTTATGATACAATGCAATATATCAAACCTAAAATAGCAACTTTATGCATTGGCCAGGCATGCTCTATGGGCGCTACAATTCTTTTAGCAGGAGAACCAGGTATGAGATACGCATTACCAAACAGCCGAATTATGATTCACCAACCAATTGGGGGATATCGAGGTCAAGTAACTGATATAGAAATTCATGCTAAAGAGACAAAAAATGTTAAGAATATGTTACAAAAAATATATTCTAAGCATACAGGTCAAACTCTTACAACTATAGAAAATAGTATAGAAAGGGATAATTTTATGTCTCCTACTGAAGCACAAAAATTTGGTATTATTGATAAAATAATTCACAGTAGGGAGTTAATCACCGCCAAGTAGATTTCTAATACAAAACTTAAGTTAAAATTTTTGCTAAGCAGTTAATTTAATTGGCAGCTATTAACTTGTAATTGTATTCTTGATAAATAAAGCCCAATACATTTATAGTTTACTTTCAAAAATTTACCTGATAATAATGTAATTTAAGATAAATGAAGAGTTAGAGTCATTATGAAAAACGAATCAGACAAGAAATCACTGCATTGTTCGTTTTGTGGAAAGAACCAATATGAAGTAAAAAAGCTTATTGCAGGACCTACTGTGTTTATTTGTGATGAGTGCGTAGAAATATGCTTAGATATTATAAAAGAAGAATCAAAAGAACAATTAGCAGAGGTTGCTTCTCTTATTCCAAAACCAAAAGAAATTTATGAAGCTCTAAATCAATATGTTATTGGCCAAGATAAAGCTAAGAAAGTGTTATCAGTTGCAGTTTATAATCATTATAAACGTTTAGAAAGTTTTGCCCAAAAAGAGGACGATGTAGAACTAAATAAATCAAACATTATGTTAGTTGGTTCTACGGGATCCGGTAAAACACTACTGGCGCAAACACTAGCAAAAATTCTTAATGTTCCTTTTACAATGGCTGATGCTACTTCATTAACTGAGGCTGGATACGTAGGAGAAGATGTAGAAAACATTTTACTTAGGCTATTACAAGCAGCTGAATTTAATGTGGAAAAAGCGCAGAAAGGGATAGTTTATATTGACGAAATTGATAAGATAGCTAAAAAATCTGAAAATGTCTCAATTACCAGGGATGTTTCCGGAGAGGGAGTCCAACAAGCACTACTAAAAATAATGGAAGGAACAGTTTCCTATGTGCCTCCCCAAGGGGGCAGAAAACACCCTCAGCAAGATTTTATTCAAATCGATACCTCAAATATTTTATTTATATGTGGTGGGGCGTTTATGGGAATAGAAACTATAATTAATACCAGAAATAACAAAAGTTCCATAGGTTTTGCAGCATCTGTAAAATCTAAGGAAGATATGTGTTATAGCGATTTGTTAAAGGACTTACAGGTTGAGGATATAATTAAATTTGGCATGATTCCTGAATTTGTTGGGCGTTTGCCAGTTATTACTAGCCTTGATGAACTTGATAAAGAAGCTCTAATAAGTATTTTAACAAAACCTAAAAATGCAATCATAAAGCAATACAAAAAATTGTTTGCACTTAATGATGCAGAGTTAACTATAACTGATGATGCTATAGAAGCAATTGCTGAGAAAGCCCTAAAAAGAGCTACAGGAGCAAGAGGGCTTCGTTCCATAATAGAGGAACAGCTTTTAGAAAATATGTTTAATTTTTCAGAGCTTAAAAATAAGGAAGTTGTTATTACTAGGGATGTTGTAGAAGGAAATGAACTGCCTAAAATAATGCCAAGAAAAGCTGCAAAAGTTACGGCTAGACCCCAAGCAAAACGTGTAGCTGTATAATAAAGATATATGGTTTCTGCAATATCTTTTAGAAAAACTGATTTAGAAGAGTTTTTGCAAAGCTATTTTTACAAGGGCTTTCAAAGCTGTATACCGCTACAAGGGGATGCAGGTCTTCGCTCATACTATCGGATTAAGACAAGCGATAAATCATATATCTTAATGGACTGTCCTCCTACATATTGTAGGATTGATCCATTTATTGAAATAGCAGATTACTTAAGATCACAGAATTTTTCTAGCCCAGAAATTTTTCATTTTAATAGTGAAAAGGGATTTATTATATTGGAGGATTTCGGTGATGTGAGTGTTAAAAATGTAATTCAAAATTCTCCACATGATTTACATTTGAGGAAAAATATCTATTCTTCTATGCTTGACGCACTAATTTTATTACAACAGAATCTCCCTGGTTTCAGCTTGAAAATTTACGACAATAATTTACTACTCAATGAGCTTAAATTATTTACAGAGTGGTATATTCTGTATCGATTAAAAAGAAATTTAAGCAATATAGAATTAGATGACTTTAAAGATATTTGGCAAGGAATTTTAAATTATCAATTAGCTTTTAATAATTGCCTTGTGTTAAGAGATTACCACGTTGAAAACATAATGTACCTTGAGAGCTATAAGGGCATTAAATCCTTGGGATTACTTGATTTTCAAGACGCAATAATAGGTTCCCCTATATATGACGTTATATCAGTTTTAGAAGATGCAAGAATTAAAGTACCACGAGCCTTTGCTCTTGATTGCCTTAAATATTTTGCTGCGGAAAAAAAACTAGAGTTACCAGACGTTTTAGTAGATTATCATATTCTAGGGGCTCAAAGAAACTTACGAATTTTAGGGGTCTTTGCCAGAAAATATATTAGAGATAAAAACAGTAATTATTTACGATATATACCCTTAGTACTTGAGTATTTAAATCATGATCTCTTGCATCCAATAATGTTAAAATTAAAAAATTGGTTTGATAAGATTATTAATTAAATAGTAAAATACTATAATGGCTACAAATTTAATTAATAAAATAGCAGAGAATAAGGTAGTGTTAAACCAACCTCCTATTGATACTATTATGCTTTTTGCAGCTGGTTTAGGGTCACGGATGAGGCATTTAACTGAAAATAGCCCTAAATCACTTATCCCTGTCCTTGGTAAGCCGATATTGCATCATGCTTTGGACTTATGCAAAACCTATGCTTTCAAGAAAATTGTTATTAATACGCATTACCTTCGTAAACAAGTAGAGGAATCTTTAAAGGAATATATAGTTAATAATCAGGATTCTGCCGAAATTATAACTATATATGAAGAAGAATTATTGGAAACCGGAGGGGCTATAAAAAATGCCAAGGAAATATTAGGAGATAAACCTGTATTTACCTTAAATACTGATACTATACTGCGGACAAATTATAACATTTTTAAAGATATGGTTAAGGAGTGGAATCCAGAAAAAATGGATTTTTTACTTCTTTTGCAGCCGTATGATAAAGCAGTCGGATATACTGGCTTGCATGGAGATTTTGAAATGGATAGCAGCGGTAGGCTTAGTAGGCCAGATATAGAAGGTAATTACAGTTTTATGTATACAGGACTTAGTATATTAAAGCCTCCTACTATAGCAAAAAACCCTCTTAAAGTTTTTTCTTTAAAAGAATACTATTTAAACAGCAATAAAATATTTGGTATTAAGACAAAAGATGCAAGATGGTATCACGCAAGCAGACCAGAAGATTTAGTTAAAATTGAAATTGATATGCTTGCTTACGGTAATATATAAATTATTAGCTAGTAAACTTTTAGTTCTCGGCGTAATTTATAGATATGATTACACAAATAAATTTTCAGTTTAATATTAGTGACTTGATACTAAGAATTATTTTTTTAGTTTGCAGCCAAACTTCTTAGCTGATGATACACTTACAATTTTGCTCCAATTAATGGCTTTTTTAGGTGATTGTATTTTTCTCAAAGAATTATATTGGAAATAGGAATAAAACATCTAATGAAATTAGAACAATACTTCTAGTTTACAATTGTTTTTTAAGTGGAGAGTATAAGTTTGCTGGACCGTTTCTTCTACAATATTTATAAGTAAATGGATCCACAGATTTTTCCAACAAAAAAGCCAGCTAAACTATATTTAACTGGCTTTTCTAAGGTAATTTATACTGTTTGCTTATTACTTAAGCTCAGTAACACCTCTACGATTTTTGCTCCATGCTGCTTCGTTATCACCCATAACTTCTGGTCTTTCTTTACCATAAGAAATGGTCTCAATACGTTTTGAGTCAACACCATGGTGTGCTAAGAAACCCTTAACTGCGTTGGCTCTTCTTTCGCCGAGAGCAATATTGTACTCTCTTGTACCTCTCTCATCGCAATGACCTGCAATTATAACATTAATGGTTGGATGATCTTTTAACCATTTTGCTTGACGCATCAAGGTCTGCTGAGCTTCATGTGAAATAGAAGAACTATCATAGCTAAAGAATACTTTGGATCCTGCTTCTTTTTCGAAAGCGGCAGCATGAGAGTGGGCACTGCCATGTTTTCCTACTGAAGAGCTACAACCAGCAAGTAGAAACATTGCGCAGAAAGCTAATGCAATTTTTTTTAACATAACTAAATCTCCATAAATTAACTTAAAAACTTATTATCTAAAACACCTCGTGCAATTTGAGTTGCATTTTAGTGTATGATAATAATGACGAATTATAACAACTTTATTTATCATGTTAAACCTTAAATTTCTAGGGTATCACTTAAAAGAAAATGTGGGAAACTTTATGTGGCATAAATATCATTATTTAACCTGCATAAATGTCCGTTCATCACAGCTATTTATTGGTTATTTACCACAATTTTATTAAATTGGTTAATATGAGCTCAGATTTAAACAATAAATCATATCCTGATATTTGGGTGTTAGTTGATAACCGGACAGGAGGAGCTAACCAAGCTTTAGCTTTAGCCTCTAGATTGAGTCCAAAACATCAAGTAAAAAATATTCAATATAATAATTTTAGTAGTTTACCGAACTTTCTACTTGCTTTCTGGCCGGTAAATATAAAAAAATCAGTTTTAGACGAGTTAAAATCTCAGAATCCCCCTGATATTATTATTTCTTCAGGTAGAAGAACTGCTGCTTTAGCAATTTACCTAAAAAGGAAGTTCAATAATAAAATTAAGATCATTCAAATTATGCGTCCAGGGTTGCATCCAAAGTTATTTGATTTAGTAATTCTTCCTCAGCATGATAATTATAATTATACATTACCTAATATAGTTAGAATAATTGGAGCTTTGAATAATGTGCAAAGTTCGATGCTGCAAACTAAATCCACATTCAGAACTAATTATCCCGAACCCCAAAATTTTATTGCGGTTATTATAGGTGGATCAACCAAAAGTTATAAATTTACTGCTGAAGCTTCAGAATTTTTATCTAATAAAATTCTTGCTCTGTCGGTATATCATTCCTTACCAGTATTTATTAGTTTTAGCAGAAGAACACCAAAATACGTAAAAGAAATATTTAAAAATAAATTTCCTTGGCCACATATAATTTATGATACGGAAGAGAATTTACCAAATCCATATCCAGGAATTATAGGAGGAGGAGAATATATAATCATTACCGCTGATTCAATTTCTATGTGCAGCGAAGCAGCAAGTACAGGTCAGCCAATTTACATTTTCTATCCGGAAAACTTTACACTCAAAAAACATAGATTTTTTATCCAACAATTAATAGATTTAGGTATTGCACGAGTCCTCGATTACAATACCGCCTTTCTGGAAAAATATGATTACGAGCCCCTTTATGAAATAGATAAAGTTATAGGAATTATTAATAAAATAGTTCTTAAGGAAAAAATATAAATATTTTTATGAGTTTTAAGCTAGACCCAATTCTAGAAAGAGATAGTCATTATTTAACTGGTTTAAAATTGTGTCAAATAAGATTAATTGATAATTCTGATTATCCATGGCTTGTTTTAATACCTATGAAAAATAATATTATAGAAATTACCGATCTTCAGCAGTCTGATTATGACTTATTTAATTGGGAAATAAGAAAAGTAGCCAAAATTCTTCAGGATAAATTTAAACCGGACAAATTGAATATTGCCACTATCGGTAACGTTGTTTCCCAGCTGCATGTTCATATTGTTGCTAGGTTCAGGAATGACAAACTATTTCCTAAAACAGTTTGGGGTAATCAGTTCGTACCCTATGCTCACGAAAATTTGAAAACCATTAAAGATATATTAATTAAATCCCTTAATAGCTATTAAAATAGCAAAACATGGTTCTTATAATTATTCCTGCTAAATATGAAATTGTTAGGTATGTACTTTAGGTGCAAAATATATTATCGTTATTAAACTCTTAATTCCATTCTTAAATTACTGTAAATAAATATTATGAATTTTGATATAGCAGTTATAGCCGCATTTTTATTATTAAATTTAATTTTTGGCCTAGCATCAGGACAAGGTATAAAAAACATACGAGAGTATGCTATAGGTAATAGAAATTTCAGTACTGCAACTATAGTGGCCACCATAGTTGCAACGTGGATTTTCGGTAGTGTTGTTTCACTCAACTTAATAGAAACCTATAATAATGGATTATATTTTATAATTCTTGGGATAGCTGACGGAATATCGTTTTTTGTAATCGCTTATTTTTATGCTCCGCGTATGAAGGAATTTTTAGGAAAGTTATCAGTAGCTGAAGCTATGGGTAGTATATATGGAAAAGAGGTCCGTGTAATTATTACTCTGGCCTTTAAATATTGAACATTATATAGTAGCATAAGCTATTTCTTTCTTTTTAAAATAATTTTGAATTTTTATACCATTAAACTGAATTTGTGTTAAATAGGACCGTACATTAATTGTTAAATCTTTTACTGATTTTAGTACTCGAAAATTATTGGAGTTAGCTTTGACATCTTGGTTTACAAGTTCTTGTGGATTCATATCAGGACAATATGATGGTAAATAAAACAATTCTAGCTTGTCCTTATGTCTTTCTACATAAGCTTTTACCTTTTTACTGTGATGCACTCTATGATTATCTAATATCAAAAATATTTTCTGCTTAATTTGTCTGATCAGTCTACCTAAAAATTCAATACACTTTTTGCTGGTAAAATTATCTTCAAATACCATCCAGTTCATAAACCCTTGCGGACTAATAGCAGCTAGCATATTACATTTAAATCTTGAGCCACTTCTCTTAATTGCTGGGGTCTTGCCTTTAAGACCATATGTTTTACCTCGATTATCTGTTGATTGTATCCCCATTTCATCTCCCCAATAAATTCTAGCACTTTCTTTCATTGCACGAGACTTGATTTCTGGATATGTGACTGTTAACCATTCTTTTATCTTCTCTGGATTACGTTGATAGGCTGATTTAATTGGTTTTTGAGACGTAAAACCCAATCTATTCATAATTTTTCTTATAGAACGCCTGTTATACTGATAAAGGTAATTGGATTCTATATATTCTTGTACCACTTTACTATTCCATAACGTATAATCCATTCCCAATTCATCAGGTGTATGTGATAAAATTTTAGATTTTAATTCCTCTTCTTGATTTTTACTGATTTTAGATCCTGTTCCTACCTTTACTCCTCGCTTCTTATAGCGAAAGCTTTCTTCCTTAGAAATTTTGTACTCTTTAAGATATTTCCATATAGAACTCCTAGAAAACCCAAAGGTAATAGATGCTTGTTTCTTGCTTATTCCATGTATAACTATTGCTTCCACTGCTTTCTTTCTTAATATCTTGAGATCGCTTGGTGATAATTTTTTATTAGACATTTTGTTATTACTCTTGATACAATATCATTATATCATTTCTCTAATGTTAGTTCAATATTTAAAGGCCGGAGTAATACTATAGTCTCAGGAATTATTCCTGCAATAGGGAATATAGCGATACAATTTTCACAATTTTACTTAATTACTGATTTAGGGAGATAAATATTTATATTTTAATATTTGCCAGTTTAGTAGTTATTACTTATTCCACTTTAGGAGGTATTAAATCTGTAACTTTTACCGATATGATCCAATTTTTTACTTTCGGGGTAATAATTCCCATGATGGTTTTTTTAATCTGGAAAGAAATAAGCAGCGTAGATGAAATTTCAAACATTTTAATAACAAAACCTCTTTTTGATTATAAAGAGGTTTTAAATATTGGTAACCCAAGGTTTAGCAGTGTAATATTACTATTTTTATTCTTCATGATTCCTGGACTCGATCCAGCTCTTTTTCAAAGGATAACAATGGCTAAAAGCACTATGCAAATTGCTAGAGCTTTTATCATTTCTGGAATTGTTATTAGTTGTTTTTATATGCTAGTTGATTTTGCCGGTGTATTACTACTAGCTGATAATGTAACGAATATAAATGAAAGCAATGTACTGCAATATGTTTTAGATAATTATTGCCCTGACGGGTTTAAAGGATTTTTTATAATAGGAATTATGGTAATGATAATGTCTACTGCCGATTCTTATATTAATACTTCCTCGGTATTATTTTCTTATGATTTATGTCAATCTTTAGGGGTTAGGTTATCAGAGCAAAAAACTTTATTATTGATCCGGATTTCTTCTTTATTTATAGGAATTACAGGGTTGTTATTAAGTTTTTGGTCAACAAATTTACTTGAAATGATTTTAGCGTCTCATGGATTTTATATGCCGATAGTATCGGTCCCATTAATATTAGCCATCTTCGGTTTTCGTAGTTCTAAGACAGCAGTACTAATTGGAATGGTTGCAGGATTTGTTACGGTAATTTATTTTAAAGTCTTCTCAAAAGTAGACAGCATTATGCCAGGTATGCTTGGTAACCTGATATTTTTTATGGGAAGCCATTATATGTTAGGCGAAAAAGGTGGATGGGTTGGTATTAAAGATAAATCCCCGCTTGAGGCTCTAAGATGGGAGAGAAAAAGGAAAATTAATCGTTTTTTCCACTCCATTAAAACATTTAGTTTTATTAAATTTTGCCAGAATAATACTCCCAAAGAAGAAAAAATATTTGTTTATTTTGGCTTGTTTTCTACGATTATAATATTTTCCAATGCTTATACACTCCCGAAAAATTTACAAGAACAATATATGACTATTCTTAATTTCATATATTATTCAGCATTAGTCCTATCGGTTGTATTTATAACTTACCCGGTATGGCTCGAAAAATTTAAGAATAAAATATTTATTTCTGTTTTATGGAATATAACTGTATTTTACAACCTAGTTTTTTGCAGTAGTTTACTCGTTGTTATAAGTCTATTTAACCAAATAAATGTAGCGGTGCTAATTACTGGTTTAATAACAGTTTCACTCCTAATGCGATGGCGCAGGTTGCAATTTCAATGATTATAAGCGGAGTAGCTATGTCTATCTGGCTTTATGAAAATTATATAGAGCTTGATTTTGTCCCTGATTATATTGCAAATCTGCAATTTAAAATAATTTATTTTCTGTTATTAATAAGTACTGTATTAATTGCATTTTTAAAACCAAAACAGGAACAAAGTCAGCTTATTGAAGATCAGTACTTCATTTAGGTAATCAGCTACAAGATCATGTTATAAGTTTGGAAAAGGCGTTAAAAATAAAAAATGAATTCTTGCAGAATATTGAACATGAGGGGCATACTCCAATTACCGGTATTACCACAACAGGCCAGATACTTTATGAATATTATGACCAGCTAACTGAAAAAGAACGCAAGGAAATGGCCAGGAATATTGCTAAAAACTTTGATAGACTGCTTACCCTGGTAAACAATTTAATTGATGTTTCAAAACTTGGTACTATGAAATATTACTTAAATAAAAATCAGTTAAATTTAAGCGAGCTTTTATATGATAGGCTAGAATATTGCCAAAAGTTATATCTAGAGCAAAAGAACCTGAATTTTCTAAACAGAATTGAAGATAATATACTAATTGAATGTGATCGACACTATATAACTTCAGCTATTGATAGTTTAATTGTTAATGCGATAAAGCATAGCCAAGAAGGGGACACATAACCGTAAGCCTGGAAAGAAGTAACTCTGAGCTTAAATTTAGCATAAGTAATAAGGGAGAAATACCACAAGAAGAGTTAAATATTATATTTGAGCCATTTACGATTGGTTCAAATAGTCGTACCAAATCCGGTGCTATTCCTAATGGATAAAGAGGATTAGGGCTGGCTCTGTGTAAGTTAGCTATAGAAGCTCATGGGGGGCGAATCTGGGCTGAAAATAATATACATGGAGAGGTTATTTTTAAATTTACTATTCCAATAAGTAGAGTCTGTCATATAGTTTGTGTAAGTTACAAAAGGATATAGTAGAAGATACTATAAAAAAGCAACTTAAATACAGAGGAAAAAATGGCTAAAAAATTAGCAGAAAAAGAAGTAGATATAAATACTAAATTAGTCGAAGAATTACTATCAAAAGCAGATCCATCTGAATTATTTGGTCGCGGGTGGATTATTTAATAAACTTAAAAAGCAAATAGTAGAGAGAATTCTTGAAAGTGAATTAGAACACGATCTAGGTTATTCTAAACATAGTAAGATAATCAAGAGCGATAATAATCGTCGCAACGGCAGTTATGAAAAAACGATTATAGATGACGACGGTCATCAGATTACCGTAGATGTTTCAAGGGGACAGGGAAGGAGAATTTGAACCTCAATTGATTCCTGAAGGAGTTAGGAGATTTAGTGGTTTTGATGATAAAGTGATTTCACTATATGCAAGAGGGATGACTGTCAGTGAGATACAGGGCCATTTAGAGGAGATATACCAGACCAATATTTCCAAGGACCTTATATCAACTGTCACTGACGGAGTAATAGAAGAAGTTACTACATGGCAAAACAGGTCCCTAGACGATGTATATCCAATATTATATTTGGATTGCATACACGTTAAAGCAAGGGATAATCATACAGTAATTAACAAAGCGGTATATCTTGCAATAGGTGTTAACATGGAAGGGAAAAAGGAATTACTGGGGATCTGGGTCGGTAAAAATGAAGGTTCCAAGTTTTGGATGCAGGTTGTAACTGAGCTAAAGAACAGAGGGATAAAACAGATATATGTAGCATGCGTTGATGGATTAAAAGGCTTTCCTGAAGCCATAAATAGCATTTATCCTAATACGATTGTACAACTCTGTATGAGTCAATCATTTATTTTGTGTAAGTTGTTGTATTTTTTAATTCCAGTAAATCATGCCTAAAATCCCCGCATAAAATTTCAAATTGATTCAATGCCAAAGACCAATTTTTAATCGGCATGGTCCATTTTTTGGCAGCATTTTTTAGAGCCAAAAATACGATTTTTAAAATAGACTTATCATCTGGAAAAACCCCTTTATTGTTGATGATTTTTCTGATTTGACGATTTATCGATTCTATCGCATTGGTAGTATAAATTACCCGCCTAATCTCATCAGGAAAAGCAAAAAGAGGAATAATCCCGCTCCAATTCCTTTGCCAAATATCAGAGATCACAGGATATTTATTATCCCATTTAGCAGCAAACGATTTTAGCTCCAGATATCCTATTTCTTCGCTGTTTGCAGTGTAAATCCTTTTAAGATCCGCTGTGACCGCTTTTAAATCCTTATAAGAAACATATTTTACAGAATTCCTCGCCATATGTACTATACAGAGTTGTACAATCGTATTAGGATAAATGCTATTTATGGCTTCAGGAAAGCCTTTTAATCCATCAACGCATGCTACATATATCTGTTTTATCCCTCTGTTCTTTAGCTCAGTTACAACCTGCATCCAAAACTTGGAACCTTCATTTTTACCGACCCAGATCCCCAGTAATTCCTTTTTCCCTTCCATATTAACACCTATTGCAAGATATACCGCTTTGTTAATTACTGTATGATTATCCCTTGCTTTAACGTGTATGCAATCCAAATATAATATTGGATATACATCGTCTAGGGACCTGTTTTGCCATGTAGTAACTTCTTCTATTACTCCGGTCAGTGACAGTTGATATAAGGTCCTTGGAAATATTGGTCTGGTATATCTCCTCTAAATGGCTATGTATCTCACTGACAGTCATCCCTCTTGCATATAGTGAAATCACTTTATCATCAAAACCACTAAATCTCTTAACTCCTTCAGGAATCAATTGAGGTTCAAATTCTCCTTCCCTGTCCCCTTGAAACATCTACGGTAATCTGATGACCGTCGTCATCTATAATCGTTTTTTCATAACTGCCGTTGCGACGATTATTATCGCTCTTGATTATCTTACTATGTTCAGAATAACCTAGATCGTGTTCTAATTCACTTTCAAGAATTCTCTCTACTATTTGCTTTTTAAGTTTATTAAATAATCCACCCGCGACCAAATAATTCAGATGGATCTGCTTTTGATAGTAATTCTTCGACTAATTTAGTATTTATATCTACTTCTTTTTCTGCTAATTTTTTAGCCATTTTTTCCTCTGTATTTAAGTTGCTTTTTTATAGTATCTTCTACTATATCCTTTTGTAACTTACACAAACTATATGACAGACTTACTCTGTATAGTACATATGGCGAGGAATTCTGTAAAATATGTTTCTTATAAGGATTTAAAAGCGGTCACAGCGGATCTTAAAAGGATTTACACTGCAAACAGCGAAGAAATAGGATATCTGGAGCTAAAATCGTTTGCTGCTAAATGGGATAATAAATATCCTGTGATCTCTGATATTTGGCAAAGGAATTGGAGCGGGATTATTCCTCTTTTTGCTTTTCCTGATGAGATTAGGCGGGTAATTTATACTACCAATGCGATAGAATCGATAAATCGTCAAATCAGAAAAATCATCAACAATAAAGGGGTTTTTCCAGATGATAAGTCTATTTTAAAAATCGTATTTTTGGCTCTAAAAAATGCTGCCAAAAAATGGACCATGCCGATTAAAAATTGGTCTTTGGCATTGAATCAATTTGAAATTTTATGCGGGGATTTTAGGCATGATTTACTGGAATTAAAAAATACAACAACTTACACAAAATAAATTGATTGACTCAATAAGTAGAGTAGCTTAATTTAAATTATTTATTATATTTTGGCCTTATCATCATAGGGCCAAATAATTGCTAACAGTGTTGCTAATGAAATTATAAACATGAACCACCCTATTACAAATGGAGATTTTGTGTAATGGTACAAACCAAGACAAATAGTTGGGGCCATTTTACCTATAATTGCTGTTCCTATTGAATATCCAATACCGACTATTAAATATTTTTCTGGTTTATATATAATATTCTCATACCATAAGTTTATAATATTACTAAAAATAATGCCAATTAATATGATCCAAATTTTTATCGATATTATATAAGTAAATGAACTGGTTTCAATCCGGTACCATACTGGTATTATGGTAATTACCATGATTCCGGCAGTAAATACTAACAAGCTTTTTATTTCAAATTTAAACAAAAGAGATCCCATTATTGGAAGCAGGATCATATCCATTACTAAGAGTGTGGTATTAGAGGCCATCATATCTTCTAAACTAAACTCGGTGAATTCCGGAATTAAATTATTCATAATAATAAACGGTACGGAGTACGTTGCATAACTGAAGCCAGAGGTGATTATTACCCTCAGTAATGAGCCCTTATTGTGCCATAGGGTTTTTATGGCACCGATGGAGTATAACGATAATGTTTGTTTTATATTTAATGGTAATTTTTCAGTTTTATAAATCCTTAAGAGATAACCGAATAAAGCAGTAATACCCCCAATGACAAAAAACATGCGCCAATATATTGATTCTTGACGAGTAAGAGCAATGGTACTTGCAAAAGATGCAAATACTATACCTACCATTACAGATGTTTGATACAGGTAAGAACTTTTTAAAGCTTCGCTTTTGTTTTTCTCTGCTAGAATGTATAGCTTTGCTATTGAGATTTTCCCTGCTGAAAAAGTCCCTGCAAAAAACCTAAGAATAATAAGAAAAATAGGAGCATAAACTCCTATTTGGTTATAAGTAGGCACAAAACCGAGTGCTAAGGTAGTTATTCCTACTCCAATTAAAGAATATGATAAACTCACCGCCGGTCCAGAAGTTAGAGCTATTAGACCAAAAATGTAAGATCCTAATGGCCTTGTAATTATTGTAGTAGCTAAAACACTATAAGCTAGTATTAAGGAAATTATTGGATCGGTATGGGGAAAAAACAATCGAGCAAATATCGGAGCCAAAAAACTATAAAGAGCCGTATCAAAATGATCTACTGCGCTGCCAATTAAAATTGAGTAATCTCGTTTGGATAAATTTTTCATATATTATGTTATAATAATATTAAATTTACCAAGAGATGATCATCTTAAGACGGTGTTTTAAACATGTCCTAATTAGGCACGAGTGCTATTTACCTCCCTTCGCAGGCATTATCCTGAATCAGGTAGATCAAATTCCTAAAAATTTGAGTAGGGTATAATCTCAGCCTTTATTTATGGCACCCCTGGTATTTTTTATCCAAGATATATAAGTATTTTTTATTGTCAAGGAGCAGATAACTTTTTACGTCCTAGTAGTTTATCTGAATCGAGAGAGTGTTTAAGGCTACTAGAGGAAAGGTTTTATAACCGGAAAAAATCTCTTTTTAACGTTTGGTACCCGCGGCCGGACTTGAACCGGCACGAGCTAGGCTCCACAGATTTTAAGTCTA